>NZ_JASGDA010000099.1:0-12493 GCF_047607405.1 Acidovorax sp.
ACCGCCCTGGGCGGCCAGCGCCGCCACGGGCGCTCTGCTGGCCGCCATGCTGGTGGCGGCGCTGGTGCTGCGCGCGCGCGGGCGCACGCCCGCGGCCACCACGGCGCGGCTGGCCGAGCTGCAGTCGCGCATCCGCCCGCACTTTCTGTTCAACACGCTCAACAGCGCCATCGCCCTGGTGCGCGCCGAGCCGGCCAAGGCCGAGTCGCTGCTCGAAGACCTGTCCGACCTGTTCCGCCACGCGCTGGTGGAGCAAGGCGAATCCACCACGCTGGCCGAGGAAATCGCCCTGGCCCAGCGCTACCTCGCCATCGAGGAGGTGCGCTTCGGCGCGCGCCTGCAGGTGCAATGGCACCTGGACGAACGCGCGGGCAGCGCCCGCCTGCCGCCGCTGCTGCTGCAGCCGCTGGTGGAGAACGCCGTCAAGCACGGCGTGGAGCCCAGCCCGCACGGCGGCAGGCTGCGCGTGCTGACCGAACTGCGCGGCAGCCGCGTCATCGTTCGCATCACCAACACCCTGCCCCCCGACGATGCCGACCGGGAGCCGGGCCACGGCATCGCCCTGGCCAACGTGCGCGCCCGCCTGGCGCTGCTGCACGACGTGCAGGGCGAATTCAGCGCAGGCGTGCAGGACGGCCTGTACCAGGTGCGCATCGCCCTGCCCGCCCCCGAAGGGAAGAAACCCGCATGAACATCCTCATCGTTGACGACGAAGCCCTGGCCCGCAGCCGCCTGCGCACCCTGCTGGCCGACTGCGCAGGGGGCCTGCCGGACGCGCAGCGCCACACCGTGGCCGAGGCCGCCAACACCGCCGAGGCCCTGGCCCATCTCGGCCCCACGGGCGGCCACACCTTCGACGTGGTGCTGCTGGACATCCACATGCCCGGCCAGAACGGCCTGGCCCTGGCCCATGCCCTCGGGGCGCTGCGGCAGCCGCCTGCGGTGGTCTTCGTCACTGCCCACGCCGACCATGCCGTGAGCGCCTTCGAGCTGGACGCCGTGGACTACCTCACCAAGCCCGTGCGCCGGGAGCGCCTGCTGCAGGCGCTCGCCAAGGTGCAGCGCAACACGCGCGCCCCGCTCCCGGCGGCAGCCCCCGACGTACCCGAGGGCGAAACCCTGCTGATCCAGGACCGGGGCCGCTCCGAGCGCCTGCCCGTCGCCGAAGTCCTGTACTTCAAGGCCGAGCAGAAGTACGTGACGGTGCGCACCGCCACCCGCAGCTACATCCTGGACGGTGCCCTGAGCGAACTGGAAACCCGCTTCGCCCCACGCTTTTTGCGCATCCACCGCAACGCGCTGGTGGCCCGCCGCGCCGTGCGCGCACTCGAAAAGCACTACGACCCCGAGGAAGGCGAAGGCTGGGCCGTGCGGCTGCAGGGATCGACCGAGCTGCTGGCCGTCTCGCGGCGGCAGGTGGCGGCGGTGCGGGAAGAGCTGGCGCGCTGAACGCTGCCGGTCAGTGGTAGTCGCTTTCGCGCTGGTGCCGGATGGCGCCCACGATGACGCGCTGGCTGTCCCGGATTTCAAACAGCGCCACATAGCCCGCTGCGCCAAATGGAATGACCAACTCGCGCACAAATGCACTCTCGCCCGCCTTGCGGCAACTGAAGGGGCTGTGGGCCAGCAGCTGGCAAGCGTGGCGGATGGCCCCGATGGCACGGTCGGCCCCATCCAGATCGCCGGTGGGGCTGCGCAGTTCGCGCTCCAGGATGTGGTCGAACAGGCGCTCCAGGTCTTGCAGCGCCTCGCGGCTGAAGATGACTTCGTAATCGTTCATGCGCGCTGGCGAGCGCGGGCAACGGCCAGCTTGTGTTCCAGCTTGGCAATCACGGCCTGCACGGGAATGCCGTCGCCCGCAGCCGCCGTGCGCTCGATCGCGGCCATGCCCCGGCGCACGAACTCCGCCTGCGTGCGCCGCCGGTTCACCTCGTTGCGCACGGCGGTTTCAACCAGCGATGCCAGGCTCTCGCTGCCTTCCAATGACTGCTCCATTTCCTGGCGGAAGGCAGGATCGACGCGGACAGGAGGGATGGTGGCGGTTTTCATCGTGCCAGTGTATCGCCGATGTGATGCAGACGCCAATTCAATGACCGCCGTGCGCCAGCCCGCTCACCGCCGTGACCACGGCCATGCCCGCCACCAGCCACGCCACCTGCGCCACCGTCTCGCGTGCGGTGAGGCGCTTTTGCAGTTGCGGGATCAGGTCGGCCAGCGCCACATACACGAAGCTGCTGGACGCCACGGCCAGGAAGTACGGCAGCCAGTCTTGCAACTGCCCCACCAGAAAGTAGCCCGCCACGCCGCCCAGCGCCGTGACGGCGCCCGCCAGCGACACCTTCACCAGCGCCATGCGCCGGTTGGCGCTGGTGTGGCGCAGCACGACCAGGTCGCCCATGTGGTGCGGCACCTCGTGCGCCAGCACCGAGACGGCGGCGATCAGCCCTAAGCGCAGGTCGGCGATGAAGGCCGATGCGATCAGGATGCCGTCGCCAAAGCAATGCACGCTGTCGCCCGTCAGCACGGCCCAGCCGCCGGTGCGCGGGGCTTGGTGATGGTGGTGGTCATGGTGTTCGTGCCCATGGTCATGCCCGTGGTGGTGCTCGTGCCCGTGGTGCCACAGCTCGGCCTTGTCGAGCAGAAAGAAGAACACCACGCCCACGAGCAGCGTGGCGAACAGGTCGTGCGCGCCCGCCTCGCTCTCGAACGCCTCGGGCAGCAGGTGCATGAAGGCGGTGGCGAGCAGCGCGCCCGCCGCCAAACTGAGCAGGTGCTGGCCCCGCCCGCCCAGGCCCAGCCGCATGAGCAGCGCCGCCAGCCACACGCTGCCGATGCCTGCGGCCAGTGTGGCCAGGATAATTGCTACCAATGTCATAGCTGCTTGCGCCCGTCCCTATTGGGCTAGAGGCGTATTTCTCTTTTAAAACAAAAAAAGCCCCGAAGGGCTTGGTGCCGTTTAGACCCCGTGCTGTTTGAACCAGGCCAGCGCCCGCTTCCAGCCGTCTTCGGCCGCGTCCTTGCGGTAGCTGGGGCGGTAGTCGGCATGGAAGGCGTGCGGCGCGTCGGGGTACACCACGAACTGCGACGCCCGGGCCTGGGGAGAGCCTTGGGCCAGGGCAGCTTTCATCTTATCAACCGTGTCAAGGGGGATGCCGCCGTCTTTCTCTCCGTACAGGCCGAGCACGGGGGCCTTCAGGATGGGGGCGATGTCCACGGGGTGCTTGGGTGTCAGTTCGCTGGCCTGGCCCACCAGGCGGCCATACCACGCCACCCCGGCCTTCACGGGGCCGTGCGCTGCGTACAGCCAGGTGATGCGCCCGCCCCAGCAGAAGCCGGTGATGCCAACGCGCGCCGCGTCGCCGCCGTTGGCGGTGGCCCACTGCACAGCACCGTCCAGGTCGGCCATGACCTGCGCGTCGGGCACCTTGGCGACCAGTTCGGCCATGAGCTTGGCGATGTCGGTGTACTGCGCGGCGTCGCCCTGGCGCGCATAGAACTGGGGCGCGATGGCAAGGTAGCCTGCCTTGGCGAAGCGGCGGCAGGTGTCGGCGATGTATTCGTGTACGCCGAAGATTTCCTGCACGACCAGCACCACGGGCAGGCCCGTCTTGCCTGCGGGCGCGGCGCGGTAGGCAGGCACCTTGAAGCCGCCCACGGTGTAGCTGACCTCGCCCGCCGTCAGGCCGTCGGCGGGCGTGGCGATGGCCGTCTGCGCCATGACGGGCGCGGCGGCAGCGGCATAGCCCAGCCCCAGCGCGGCCTGGAGCGCGGTGCGGCGCGTGGCGCCTGCTGCGGTGGTGCGGCCCGGCAGCAGGGCCTGGGCGTCGGAATGAAGGTCTTCAGTGAGCATGGACGTTCTCCAGGAGCAACAGGCCTGCAGTCTAGAGCGTGTTATGAACTTTTACGAGCCCACGAAAGCCGGGGAAAGGCCAGCGCTCGCGGCGCTGCTAGACTTTGCGCCCGCCCAGAAACCAACCAACATGCCTTCATCCTCCCAGCGCGACGAACCGGCGGCCTTGCTCACGGCGGTTCCTTGCGTGGCGGGCGGGCTGGGTCTGCTGGCCTGGGCCGCCACTGATACGGCCCTGGGCACGTCGGCGCGCACGGCGCTGGCCGTGGCGGGGTTGGCGCTGGTGGCCGCCGGGTACATGCACTGGCGCCTGGCGCGGCGGTGGCAGGCGCGGGCCGCCCGGGCCCTGCAGGACGCCGAGCGGGCCGAACGCCGCCTGCGCGAAGCCATGGACGCCATGCCCGCCGGGCTGGAGATCTACGACGAGCAAGACCGCCTGGTGCTGTGCAACGCGCACATGGCGCGCCTGCGCCCGCACCTGCCCCTGCAGGAGTCGCTGGGCAAGACCTACGAGGAGCTGCTGCGCGAGGGCCTGCGCCACGGCATTCCCGAGGAAGCCTCGGGGCAGGAAGAGCTGTGGCTGGCACACGAACTGGCTGCCCGGGGCCACCGCGCGGGCCCCGAGGTGCTTCACTACCCCGGCGGCGCCTGGATGCACGTACACGAACGCCGCACGCCCTCGGGCATGACGGTGTGCGTGCGCCTGGACATCACCGACCTGATCGCGCAGCGGCAGAAGGCCGAGGCCGCGCGCCAGGAGAGCCAGCGGATACGGCAGCTGCTGGAGCGCGCTGTCGAGGCCCTGCCCATGAGCATCGAGATCTACGACGCGCAGGACCGGCTGGTGCTCTACAACCAGCAGCTCTCGCGCATGTACCCGCACGTCAACTACGCGGAACACCTGGGCCACAGCTTCGAGAGCATTCTGCGGCATTCGGTGGCCCAGGGCCTGATCCCTTCGGCCACGGGCCGCGAGGAAGCCTGGCTCGCCGAGCGCCTGGCCGAGCACGGCAACCGCACGTCCACCCTGGTGCAGCGGCTGGCCGACGGGCGATGGATCAACATCTACGAGACGCGCACGCCCGAGAACTACGTGGTGGCCGTGCGCCTGGACATCACCGACCTGATCGCGCAGCGCCAGGCGCTGGAGCTGGCCAACGAAAAGCTGGCCCTGCTGTCCACCACCGACGGCGTGACGAACATCGGCAACCGCCGCCGCTTCGACGAGCGGCTGGCGACCGAATGGCAGCGCTGCGGGCGCCACCAGTCGCCGCTGGCGGTGGTGCTGATCGACATCGACCACTTCAAGCTCTACAACGACCACTACGGCCACCTGGCGGGCGACGAATGCCTGCGCCGCGTGGCCCAGATGCTGCAGGCCACCATCCGCCGCGCGGACGAGGTGGCCGCGCGCTACGGCGGGGAGGAGTTCGCGCTGCTGCTGCCCGACGCGCAGCTGGCCGATGCCGTGGTGGTGGCCCGCCGCTGCATGGACGGCCTGCGGGCTGCCGATATAGCGCACCCGCACTCGCCCACCGCACCGGTGCTGACGCTCAGCATCGGCGTCGCCTGCCTGGTGCCGCGCGCGGGCACGTCGGCCGATACGCTGGTGCGCGCCGCGGACGCGGCGCTGTACAGCGCCAAGTACGCCGGGCGCAACCGGATGGAAGTCTTCGCTCCGCCCCAGGGCGGCTGAGAGCGTGTTCGCGCTCTGAGGCTGACTCAGTGGGCCTTGTCCCAGTTGGGGCCCACGCCCACCTCGGCCAGCAGCGGCACCTTCAGCTCGGCCACGCTCGCCATCAGGCGCGGGATCTCGGTGCGCACCCAGTCCACCTCGGCCTCGGGCAGCTCGAACACCAGTTCGTCGTGGACCTGCATGACCATCTTCACGCCGGACTGCCTCGCGTCCAGCGCCTTCTGCACAGCCACCATCGCCAGCTTGATGAGGTCGGCTGCCGTGCCCTGCATGGGCGCGTTGATGGCCGCGCGCTCGGCGGCGGCGCGGCGCGGGCCGTTGGGCGAGTTGATCTCGGGCAGCACCAGGCGGCGGCCGAACACCGTCTCCACGTAGCCGCGCGATTTGGCCGACGCCTTGGTTTCGTCCATGTACTGCTTGACGCCCGGGTAGCGCTGGAAGTAGCGGTCGATGTAGGCGGCGGCGGCCTTGGTGTCTATGCCGAGGTTCCGGGCCAGGCCGAAGCTGCTCATGCCGTAGATGAGGCCGAAGTTGATGACCTTGGCGTAGCGGCGCTGTTCGCTGGTGACCTGGTCGAGCGCCACGCCGAACACCTCGGCTGCCGTGGCGCGGTGTACGTCCAGCCCGGCGTGGAAGGCGTGCAGCAGGGCGTGGTCGCCGCTGATGTGGGCCATGATGCGCAGCTCGATCTGGCTGTAGTCGCAGCTGGCGATGACGCAGCCGGGCGGGGCGACGAACGCCTCGCGCACGCGGCGGCCTTCGGGCGTGCGGATGGGGATGTTCTGCAGGTTGGGGTCGTTGCTGGACAGGCGCCCCGTGACGGCCACGGCCTGCGCGTAGTGCGTGTGGACGCGGCCCGTGCGCGGCAGCGCGAGCTGCGCCAGCTTGTCGGTGTAGGTGCCCTTGAGCTTGACGAGGCCCCGGTGCTCCAGCAGCTTGGCGGGCAGGGGGTAGTCCTCGGCCAGCTTCTCCAGCACCTCCTCGTCGGTGCTGCGCGCGCCGGTGGCCGTCTTCTTGACGACGGGCATGCCCAGCTTGTCGAAGAAGATTTCGCCCAACTGCTTGGGGCTGGAGAGGTTGAAGGGCTGGCCCGCGATCTCATACGCCTCTTGCTCCAGTTGCAGGATGCGCTGGCCCAGCTCGTGGCTTTGCGCGGCCAGCGTGGGCGCGTCGATCAGCACGCCGTTGCGCTCGATGCGGTACAGGGTCTCGCTGGAGGCGATCTCCAGCTCGTAGATGAAGCGCAGGCGCTCGTCGGCCTGCAGCAGGGGCCACAGCGCCAGGTGTACGTCCAGCGTCTGGTCGGAGTCCTCGCACGAATAGGCTGCGGCTTTTTCGACCGCCACCTGGGCGAAGGGGATCTGGTGCGCGCCCTTGCCGCACAGGTCTTCGTAGCTGATGCCGGTGCGGCCCGTGTGGCGCTCGGCCAGGCTGGCCAGGCCGTGGGGTTTGTGGACTTCGAGCACGTAGCTTTGCAGCATGGTGTCGTGGATGTAGCCCTGCACCTCGATGCCGTGGTTGGCGAACACGTGGCGGTCGTACTTGACGTGCTGGCCCAGCTTGGCGCGCGCGGGGTCTTCCAGCCAGGGCTTGAGGCGCGCCAGCACCTCGTCGCGGGGCAGCTGCGGGGGCGCGTCAGGCCCTGTGTGCGCCAGGGGAATGTAGGCGGCCTCGCCGGGGCGCACGCTGAAGGAGATGCCCACGATCTCGGCGCGCATCTCGTCGAGCGAGGTGGTTTCGGTGTCCAGCGCGGTCAGGTCGGCCTGCTGCAGGCGCTGCAGCCAGTGGTCGAAGTCGGCCCAGTTCAGGATGGTGTCGTACACCACGGTGCGCTGCTGCGCAGCCTCGGCCACAGGGGTGGCGCTGTGGTCGGAAAACAGCTCGCCGCTTTCGCCGGGCATGGCCACCGTGGGGGCAGGCGGCAGGGCGCGGGCCAGGCTCTTGAAGCCGTATTTTTGATAAAAATCGGCCAGATCGCTTGTCTGCTCTTCACCTACAGCTAGCGAATTCATAGCAGGCAGACCCTCCACGTGGCCCGCCAGCTCGCAGTCGGTCTTGATGGTGACGAGCTGCCGCCCTGTGGGCAGCCAGCCGATGGCGCCGCGCAGGTTCTCGCCCGCCACGCCCTTGATCTCATCGGCGCGCGCGACCAGCGCATCGAGCGAGCCGTATTCGTTCAGCCACTTGGCGGCGGTCTTGGGGCCGACCTTGGGTACGCCGGGCACGTTGTCCACCGCGTCGCCCACCAGGGTCTGGTAGTCCACCATCAGCGATGGCGGCACGCCGAACTCGGCCGTCACGCCCGCCACGTCGCGGCGCTTGCCGCTCATGGTGTCGATGATGGTGATGTGCTCGTTCACCAGTTGGCTCAGGTCCTTGTCGCCGCTGGAGATGACGACCTCGATGCCCTGCGCCGCCGCGCAGGCCGCCAGCGTGCCGATCACGTCGTCGGCCTCCACGCCGGGCACGCACACCACGGGCCAGCCCAGCAGGCGCACGACCTCGTGGATGGGCGCGATCTGCGCGCGCAGGTCGTCGGGCATGGGCGCGCGCTGGGCCTTGTACTCGGGGTAGATCGCGTCGCGGAAGGTGGGGCCGCTCGCGTCGAACACGCAGGCAGCGTAGTCGGCGCGCACCTCTTTCTTCAGCGCCTGCAGCATGTTGACCATGCCGCGTATGGCGCCCGTCTGCTGCCCATCGGGCCCGCGCAAATCGGGCATGGCGTGGAAGGCGCGGTAGAGGTAGCTGGAGCCGTCCACCAGGACCAGGGTTTTCTTGTCGTTCATGGCCCGATTGTGCCCAACAGGCTTTCCCTCTGGCGCCCTGGCGGCGCATGGTGTTGAATGGGCGCCTTTTGCATGGGGATGACCGCCTTGAAACTCAAAAAAATCGCACTCGGCACCCTGCTGGCACTGGCCGTGGCAGGCACGGCGGGCTGGTTCAGCCTGGACAAGGAAACCCGGGGTCTGCTCAAAGCCTTGCCGACCAACCGCGACCTGCTGTTCTGGAGCCAGGCGCAGCGCGACGCGGCCTTCCGCGCGATGGACCGCATCAGCCTGCTGGCCAAGTGGAACACCGCCCAGCCCTCGGCCACGCCGCGCGCCCTGCCCGCCGGGAAGCCGCTGGCGCTTGACGTGGACGTGGACGCCTACATGCAGGAACACCGCGTGGCCGCGCTGCTCGTCGTGCAAGGCGGCACGCTGCGACTGGAGCGCTACGGCCTGGGCTTTGACGGCGACGGGCGCTGGACGAGCTTCTCGGTCGCCAAGTCCTTCACTTCGACCCTGGTCGGCGCGGCGCTCAAGGACGGCCTCATCAAGAGCATGGACGACAAGGTGAGCGACTACCTGCCCGACATGAAGGGCTCGGCCTACGACGACGTGAGCGTGCGCCAGCTGCTCACCATGACCTCGGGCGTGCAGTGGAACGAGGACTACGGCGACCCGCAGTCCGACGTGGCGCGCTTCAACAACCACCAGCCCGAGCCCGGCGTGGAGGCGCTGGTGAGCTACATGCGCCGCCTGCCCCGCGCCGCGCCCGCAGGCACGCGCTGGAACTACAGCACGGGCGAGACCAACCTCATCGGCCTGGTGCTGGGCGCCGCCGTCCAGAAACCGCTGACCCAGTACCTGCAAGAGAAGATCTGGCAGCCTGCGGGCATGGAGCAGCAGGCCACGTGGCTGCTGTCCAAGACCGGCAAGGAGATCAGCGGCTGCTGCGTGCAGGCCGCGCCGCGCGACTACGCCCGCCTGGGCCAGTTCATCCTGGAAGGCGCGCAGGTACACGGCCAGAGCATCCTGCCCGCAGGCTGGCTGCAGCAGGCCACGCACAAGCAGGCCGACATCGGCATGCCGGGGCGGGGCTACGGCTACCAGTGGTGGACCTACGACAGCGGCAGCTTCGCCGCGCGCGGCATCTTCGGCCAGGGCATCTTCATCGACCCGGCGCGACAGCTCGTCATCGTCTCCAACGCCAGCTGGCACAAGGCCAGCGCCGCCAACAACCCCAGCGCCGCCGCGCGCGAGGACTTCTACCAGGCCGTGCAGAAGGCCGTGGACCGTGAGAAGTCGTAGGCGAAATCAACGGACCTGAACATTGCGCGCCATCTGCCAAGTGGGCAGGCGGCGGCGATGCCGCCTGCACCGTCTCAGAAAATCTGCACCGGCATTTCCGTCAGCAGCCGCAGTTGGTTGACGTTCAGCTCGCCTTGCGCCGTGTTGGCGCGATGCATGCCCCAGCGCAACTGCAGGGCCAGCCCTTTGAACTGGCCCTGCTGCACGGTGTAGCGCACCAGCACGTCGCGCTCCCAGTGCTTGCCGCCGCTGCCGCTGGCGCCCAGGTAGCTGGTGTAGACGCTGTTGGCACGGCGCCAGTCGATGCCGCTGCCGCGCGTGTAGCCCACGCCCACGGAGAGGCCCGGGGTGACGAACTGCCCCAGATCCACTTCGTACTTGAGCTGCCACGATGCCTCGTGCGGCGCGTTGAAGTCCGACAGCTGCATGGCGTTTTCGAGCCAGATGGAGCCCCGGTTGACGTAGTCGAACGGCGTGTCGCCATTCACCTTCTGGTAGCCCAGCCCGATCTTGTGCGGGCCGAAGGCGTAGGTGGTCATCAGGCTCCAGGTGGTGTTGTCCACCTCGCCCGCCCTGGCCTTGCCGGTGTCGGTGTTGCGATAGAGGTTCAGGCTGAAGGACAGCGACTGCTTGTCCGCCAGCGCCATCTTGTAGAAGCTGCCCAGGTACCACGTGTTCCACGCATCTTCGTATTGGCCCCAGTAGCTGGTCAGGGCGAGGCCGTTGACCGGCGTGGCCCAGGTGCCGCCCAGGAAGGCGAAGGCACCGCCGCTGACGCCCGAGTAGTTGGCCAGCAGGTCGCCGCCATTCTTGCGTGCGTTGCGGTCGGCCCATTGGGTGAAGCGCCCGGCCTGCAGCGACAGCGTGGGAACGTCGGTGCTGGTGATCAGCCAGCCACGGTTGGTCTCGGGCAGCAGGCGGGTGTCCGAGGAATGGAAGACGGGGTTCTTGGTGCGCATCTCGCCCACCTTCAGCTCGGTGGACGACCAGCGCAGCTTCAGCGCCGCGCCCGCGCGGCCGAAGCCGTCTTTCAACTCCCGGCCATCCTTGGCGATGTAGCGCGGCGTGCTGCGCACGCTGTCGGCGTCGGAGCCCAGGTTGACAGCGCCATAGGCGTGCGCGTCCAGCCCCAGGCCGACCACGCCGCGCGTGTAACCGGAGGTGTAGTTCAGCATCAGGCCGTAGGCGCTTTCCCTGGCATCGTCGGAGCGGGTACCCGCCACGGTGCGCGTGGTGTTGCCGCGCTGGTAGTCCAGCCTTTCATGCACCAGGCGGTTGAGCATGGTCAGGCCCGAGCCTTCGGTGAAGCCCTGGGCATCGTCCTGCGCGCCTGCATGCGCGGTGGAGAGGGCGCAGGCCATCAGGGCGGTCACGGCGCACAGGGTGTGTTGCAGCGGGCGGCTCATTGCTGGCCTCCGCGCGCGGCGATGTCCTGCAGGCGCTTTTTCGCCTTGGCGGGCACGCTGGCGGGCACTTGCAGCGCGGACAGCGGAGCATCGCCCACCTGCACCAGCATCACCATGCCCATGGCGTAGTGCGGCAGGCACTTGATGCCGTAGAGGCCGGGCTCGGTGAAGGTCACGGCGATCTCCTCGTCGATCTTGCCCATGAAGGGCTTGGCCACTGCGGGAATGATCTCAGGCATGGATGCGGCGTTGTGCGTCTGGTTCGTGGCCAGGAACTTGATGCTGTCGCCCGGCGCCAGCTTGACGAAGTCCGGCTCGTAGACCATGGCGCCGCCCTCGCCGCGGTTGAGCATCTTCACTTCGATGGTTGCCGCGTGCGCCAGCGGAGCGCCCAGCAGCACGGTTGCCAATAGCAGTTGGTGTTTCATGATTTTTCAGGGTTGGGAAAGGGAAGGGAGCGGGAGGAAGCGCAGCACGCGCCCGCCGTCGTGCGGATCGGTCAGCGCGCGCATCTCCACCTGGAAAACGTCGCGCACCAGCGCGGGCGTCAGCACCTCGGCGGGCGTGCCGGTGCGCACCACCCTGCCCTGCTGCATGACGGCCAGCCGGTCGCAGGCCAGCGCCTGGTTCAGGTCATGCACGGCCATCACCTTGGTGATGGGCAGTTGGCGGATCAGCTGCATCAGCGCCAGCTGCTGGTGGATATCGAGGTGGTTGCTCGGCTCGTCCAGCAGCAGTACGCCGGGCTGCTGTGCCAGCGCGCGGGCGATGTGTACGCGCTGGCGTTCGCCGCCCGAGAGGTGGTGCCAGGGGCTGGCATGGCGGTGGTGCATGCCCACGGCCTCCAGCGCGTCATGCACGATCCGGCGGTCGCGGTCATGCAGCGGCTCCAGCGTGGACAGCCACGGCGTGCGGCCCAGCTCCACTGCGTCATGCACGGTGATATCTTCCTGCGTTTCGGCCATTTGCGAGACGAAGGCCAGCCGCTGCGCAATCGCACGCCGGGGCATGCGGCGCATGCACTGGCCGTCCAGCAGCACCTGGCCTTGCTGTGGCGCGATCACGCCCGCCAGCAGGCGCAGCAGCGTGGATTTGCCCGAGCCGTTGGGGCCGATCAGGCCCAGCGTCTCGCCCTCCAGCACCTGCAACTGCACGTCGTGGAGGATGCGGGTCTTCCGGGCTTGCCAGCCCAGGCCCAGGGCCTGCAGCACGGGCGCGCTCATGAACGTTCGGCCGCGCGCCCGCGCAGCAGGATGGCGGCGAACACCGGCGCGCCCACCAGTGCGGTGATGACCCCGATGGGCAGCACCTGGCCTGTGATGAGGGTGCGCGAGACCACGTCCGCCGCGATCAGGAACACCGCGCCGATCAGCGCGCTGGCCGGCAGCAGCCGCTGGTGGCGCACGCCGACCAGAAAGCGCGCCGCGTGCGGAATCACCAGTCCGACGAAGCCGATGGCGCCGACGAT
>NZ_JASGDA010000100.1:0-23327 GCF_047607405.1 Acidovorax sp.
CGCCGCCTGCTCGCGCGCGTGGGCCTGGCCGAGAAGTTCGACGCCATGCCCGAACAGCTCTCGGGCGGCCAGCAGCAGCGCGTGGCCATCGCCCGCGCGCTGGCCATGGAGCCCGCCGTGCTGTTGTGCGACGAGATCACCAGCGCGCTGGACCCCGAGCTCGTGGGCGAGGTGCTGCGCGTGGTCGAGAGCCTGGCCGCCGAGGGCATGACGCTGCTGATGGTCACGCACGAGATGGCCTTTGCGCGCAAGGTGAGCGACCGCGTGGTCTTCATGCACCAGGGCCGCATCCACGAAATGGGGCCGCCGCAGGCGCTGTTCGGCAGCCCGCAGACGCCGGAACTGCGGCAGTTCCTGTCGTCGCTGCAAGAATGATTTGCTACTAAAATAATAGCTGCTTGTGCTTGATAGATAAGCGCTAGAGGCCGATTTGGCTTAAAAAATACCCAGTGCCAACCCCGCCGCCAGCGCTTCGCCCAGGGCCTGGCAGCGGGCCAGGTCGGCGGGGGCGATGTGCTTGGGCGCCAGGATGGCCTCGGGCGTCTGCGCATGGGTGCAGACGATCAGCGGCTCGGCCACGGCCTTGAGCCGCCAGCCCGTGGCGATGCGCGCGATCTGCCGCGCCGCGTTGCTGCCGTCGCTGCCCGCGCAGACCAGCGTGGCGTAGGGCCTGCCGTTGACCCGGTCGAGCACGCCGTAGTAGCAGCGGTCGAAAAAATCCTTCATCTGCCCGCTCATCGCCGCCAGGTTCTCCGGCGTGGCGAACACGTAGCCGTCGGCCGCCAGCACGTCGTCGGCCGTGGCCTCGGCCGCGTGCAGCAGCCGCACCGCCACGCCCGGCTCGTGCTGCGCGCCGCGCACCGCCGCGTCGGCCATCTGGCGCGTGCCGCCGGTCATGGAGTGGTAAACGATGAGCAGGGTCTTCATGCGGTCGTGCGCCGGAAAGAAAAAGGGCCGGATGCCCGAGAGAGCATCCGGCCCCTGCGCGAACGCCAGCCTATCAGGCCACCGTGGCGTCCTTGAGCTTCTTGAGCGCGCGGGTCTTGATCTTGACCGAGGCGGGCTTGGCGGGGAACCAGCGCTCTTCGCCCGTGAACGGGTCCTTGCCGAAGCGCTTCTTCTTGGCGGGCACTTGCTGCAGGCCGATCTTCAGCACGCCGGGCAGCGTGAACTCGCCCGAGCCCTTCTTGTGGACCGAGCCCAGGATGGCCGATTCCAGCGCGGCCAGCACGGCCTTGGCGGCCTTGGGCTCCACACCGGCCTGCTCGGCCAGGTGGGCGACCAGCGTGGTCTTGTTGAAAGCGGTCTTGATGGGCTTGAGTGCGGCGGGTGCTGCTGCGGCAGCAGCCTTCTTTGCGGGCGCGGCCTTCTTGGCCACAGGCGCTGCGGCCTTCTTTGCGGGAGCAGTGGTTTTCTTTGCAGTTGCCATGATGGTGGTTTTGGTGGTGACCAGAGTAGTTGCACGGTGCCCGTTCGGATTTCGAAAGGGGCATGCGATTTTAGTGGGTGTTATGGGATTTTTGATGCGCGGCGTCGCGCGCCACTGCGGCTACCGCTGCTGGAACACCACCGCCTCCAGCGCCATGGCGCGGATGGACGCAGCCGCCGCGTCGGCCTGCGCGCGGCTGGCGTAGGGGCCCACGCGCACGCGGATGCGGCGGGCCTTGTCGGCGTTGAGGGTCGCCTGGCGGAACGCGGGCAGCCCTTCGTTGAGCAAACGGGCCTGCGCCTTGCGCGCATTGGTCTCCTCGGCGAACAGGCCCACGTTGATGTAGTAGCCGGGCGCGCTGCCCACGGGTGCGGGTACGGCGCTGGACGGGGCGGCGGGCGCAGGCTGCGCCGCTGGCGCGGGCTCGGGTGCAGGCGTGGGGGCCGTTTGCGGTTCAGGCGGCGGCGGTGCCGCAACGGCCACTTCGGGCTGCGATGCCGGGGCTGCCGCTGGCTCGGATGCTGGCGCAGCGGGGGATGCCGCCGCCGACGCGGCTTCGGCCACCGTCACTGCAGGCGCCAGCGCCGTGCCCTGCCAATGCGAGTCCGCGCGCGGCAGCGCCAGGCAGGCCAGCGCCACGGCCACCGCGAGCACGGCGTTGACGAGCACCAGCGCCCGCAGCCGTTTGCGCGAACTGGCCCGCTGCGCCAGCAGCGCGCAGGCTTCGGGCACCGTGCGGGATGCGGCCAGGGCGCGGTCGATGCGCCGCCGCACGTCGGCGTACAGAACGGCGTCGCCATACAGGCCGGGCACGGCAAAGGCCAGCAGGGCCAATGCGCCCAGCACGCCCCATTCCACGCCCGTGGGCCATTGCAAAAACTGCCGCCCCAGGCCGAAGACCAGCAGCCCCAGCCCCTCGGCGGCGGCCAGATAGACCAGCGCCGCGCTCCACAGCTGGCGGAACACCATCCAGTTGATGGTGCAGAGGCTGGCTGCCCAGTTCCAGCCGGTGGCGGCGCGGCCCCGGGTGTCGAAGCGGTCGAACAGGGCCAGGTAGCGGTCGGTGTGTACGGGCCCCAGGGCGGCGCGGTACAGCGCGGGCATGGTGCCGCCGTCAGTGCCGCTGTCAGAGGGCGCGACGGGCGGCGCGGGCGGCTGGAAGGTGGTGGTGTAGAGGTCCGTGGCGGCGGGCATGGTGCCTGATTCTGGCATGCGCGGGCCTATTTTGAAATATGAGCCAAATCGGCCTCCAGCGCTTGTCAGATAAGCGCGAGCAGCTATCAAAAATATAGATGAATCAGGCGCGCAGCAGCCGGAGGCCGTTGAACACCACGATCAGGCTGGCCCCCATGTCGGCGAACACCGCCATCCACATGGACGCATCGCCCAGCACCGCCAGCACCAGGAAGACGGCCTTGATGCCCAGCGCGATGGCGATGTTCTGCACCAGCACGCGGCGCGTGCGGCGCGACAGGCCGATCATCTCGGGGATGCGGCGCAGGTCGTCGTTCATGATGACCACGTCCGCCGCTTCCATGGCCGTGTCCGTGCCCGCCGCGCCCATGGCGATGCCGATGTGGGCGCGGGCCAGCGCGGGGGCGTCGTTGATGCCGTCGCCCGTCATCGCGGCGGGGCCGTGCGTGGCCTGCAGGCGCTCGATGGCGGCGAGCTTGTCCTCGGGCAGCAGGTGGCCCTGCGCTTCGGCGATGCCTGCCTGGTGTGCGATGGCCTGCGCGGTGGCGGCGTTGTCGCCCGTCAGCAGGACCGGGGTGACGCCGAGCGCGCGCAACTGCGCCACGGCCTCGCGCGCGCTGTGCTTGAGGGTGTCGGCCACGGCGAACAGGGCCAGCACCTGCGTGTCGCTCGCCAGCAGCGTGACGGTGCGGCCCTGGGCCTCGTGCTGGGCCAGCGTGGATTCGAGCGCGGGGCTGCACAGGCCGCGTTCTTCGATCAGGCGGTGGTTGCCCAGCACCAGCGTCTGGCCGCCCACGCGCGCCTGCACGCCCCGGCCCGCGAGGGCGGTGAAGTCGTCCACCGCTGCCGCCTCGCCGCTGCCTGCTGGCAGCCCCTGCGCGATGGCGCGGGAGACGGGGTGGTCGGAGTGGCCCGCCAGCGCCGCCGCCCAGCCCAGCGCCTGCGGTGCGTTGCCTGCCAGCACCTCGTGCGCCACCAGCCGGGGCCTGCCTTCGGTGATGGTGCCGGTCTTGTCGAGCGCGATGGCGCGGAGCTTGTGCGCCTCTTCCAGATACACCCCGCCCTTGATGAGAATGCCGCGCCGTGCTGCTGATGCGAGCCCGCTGACCACGGTGACGGGCGTGGCGATCACCAGCGCGCAGGGGCAGGCAATGACCAGCAGCACCAGCGCCTTGTACAGCGCGTCCGTCCAGGTGAAATCCAGCAGCAGCGGCGCGAGCGCGGCCACCAGCACGGCGGCGATGAACACCGCAGGCGTGTAGAGGGCGGCGAAGCGATCGACAAACTGCTGCGTGGGCGCGCGCGCGCCCTGGGCCTGCTCCACGGCGTGGATGATGCGCGCCAGCGTGGTGTCGTTGGCGGCGGCGGTCACCGTCACTTCGAGCATGCCCGTCTCGTTGATGGTGCCCGCGAACACCGGGTCGCCCACGGCCTTGTCCACGGGGATGCTCTCGCCCGTGACGGGGGCCTGGTTGACCGCGCTGGCGCCGCTGGCGACGGTGCCGTCCAGCGGAATGCGCGCGCCGGGCTTGACGCGCACCACGGCGCCGATGGGCACCTGCGCCGCGGCCACGCTCTGCCAGCCGCCGCCCGGCTGGCGCACCTCGGCCGTGTCGGGCGCGAGGTCCAGCAGGCCCTTGATGGCGTTGCGCGCGCGGTCCACGGCGCGGGCCTCGATCAGCTCGGCGATGGCGTAGAGCGCCATCACCATCGCGGCCTCGGGCCACTGGCCGATGAGGAAGGCGCCGGTCACCGCCACCGTCATCAGCGCGTTGATGTTCAGGCGGCCCTGCCGCAGCGCCGCCAGGCCCTTGCGGTAGGTGGAAAAGCCCGCCAGCGCGATGCCGCCCGCCGCCACGGCCATGCCCAGGGCGCGGAACGGCAGCGTGTCCGGCGCGAAGAAGGCGAGCAGTTCCGCCGCCAGCGCCAGGGCCAGCGCCAGGCCCATGCGCCACAGCCCGTTCGACGCGGGCGGCTGGGCCGTCGTGACGGGCTCTGGGTCGAAGCCCGCCTGGCGGATGGCGTGCAGCGCCTGCGGGATCACGTCATCGGGCGCGTCGATGGTCAGCGTGCGCGCGCCGAGCTGAAAGCCCAGGCCGCGCACGCCGGGCAGCGGGGCCAGGGCGCGGCGGATCTCGCTCTCCTCGGCTGCGCAGTCCATGGCGGCGACGCGGAAGGTGGCGCCGGTGGTGGCCGCTGGCGTTGACGTGTCCGGTGGCGTGTGGTCGTGGTCGTGATCGCAGCAGGATGGCATGGCGCAGGAGACCTTGAATCGACTTGAAAGTCAAGCGGCGGCCCGCGCCAGTTCAAGCATGCACTGCCGCAGCGGCAAGTTGCTGCCCGTGCTCTGCGCACATCGCGCGAAAGCCCGCGCCGATGCGCTCGTCCTGCGCGGCAGCCTGCCAGAAATCCCGCGCCGCGTTCCACGCCGCGTGCCATGGCGCGCGCTGGGTGGGCAGCGGCAGGGGCGGATCGAACGCCCGCACGGGCACCTCGCCGCCCGGCAGCGGTGCATGCAGCATGGGCAGCATGTCGTAGGCCGGGGCCAGCGCCAGGCGGCCTTGCACGGGGCGGAAGGCGAGGTTGCCCAGGTGCATGTCGGTGTTGCCGATCAGGCGGCCAAACCACCACAGGCGGGCAATGGCTTGCGCGTCGTCCGGCGCGCTGCGGCGGGGGCCTGCACGGCCAGGGCGGCACGCAGGCGGGGGAAGGCGTCGGCGGGCATGGCGCTGAGAAGATTCTATGGTGAAAAATGACGATGAATCAATGACTTACGATGCGCGGCGTGACCCGGGTGAAATGATTTGCCAATGCGGGCTACCATGCCCCTTTTGCCCGCAGGAGCCCTTGCCATGCCCACCGCCTTGAAGATCGACTTCGTCTCCGACATCTCCTGCCCCTGGTGCGCCATCGGCCTGCATGCGCTGGAGCAGGCCGCCGACCGGCTGAAGGGCGAGGTGGTGCTGGACCTGCACTTTCAGCCTTTCGAGCTGAACCCGCAGATGCCCCCCGAGGGGCAGGACATCGACGAGCACTTGCACGAAAAATACGGCGCGAGCCCTGAGCAGAGCCAGCGCACGCGCAGCGCCATTGCCGAGCGCGGGGCGGCGGTGGGCTTTGCGTTCAACATGGACAAGCGCGGGCGCATCTACAACACCTTCGACGCGCACCGCCTGCTGCACTGGGCCGGGCAGAAGGGCTTGCAGCCGCAGCTCAAGCACGCGCTGTTCAAGGCGTACTTCACCGACGGCCAGAACCCCGGCAGCCACGACGTGCTGCTGAACGCCGCCCAAGCCGTGGGGCTGGATGTGGAAGAGGCCCGTACGGTGCTGGAGTCCGGCCAGTATGCGGACGAGGTGCGCGAGCGCGAGGCGTTCTACCAGCAGCACGGCATCCACTCGGTGCCCGCCGTCATCGTGAACGACCGCCACCTGATCCAGGGCGGCCAGCCGGTGGAGGTGTTCGAGCAGGCGCTGCGGCAGATTGCTACTGAATCAGTAGCTACCAGCGCTTGATGGATAAGCGCTAGCGGTCGATTTGACCCTCAACGCAGCGGGATCGGCATGGCTCTGTCCACGGGCACGGCCGTCACCGCGTTCTGCGGCGAGCCGTCGATGAGCTTGTCGGAATAGGTCAGATACACCAGCGTGTTGCGCGGCGCGTCCACCATGCGCACGATGCGCAGGCGCTTGAACAGGATGGACATGCGTTCGCTGAACACTTCTTCCTGCTTCTTGATCGGCGCGGCAAAGGCGATGGGCCCGACCTGGCGGCAGGCGATGGAGGCTTCTGCCCGGTCTTCGGCCAGGCCCAGCGTGCCCTTGATGCCGCCGATGCGTGCGCGCGAGACGTAGCAGGTCACGCCCTGCACGGCAGGGTCGTCGTACGCTTCCACGATGATGTCGTGGTCGCGGCCTATCCACTGGAAGGCGGTGTCCACGGTGCCGATCTTCTCGCCCGATGCGGCCTGGGCCGCGCTGGCCAGCAGCAGCGCGGATGCGATGACGGCGGCCTTCATGCTGCGGCCCCGCCTTCGGCGCAGCGCTGCGCCAGGTGGGCCAGGGCTTCCTCGACCTGGTCCACCAGCACCAGGCACAGGTCGCCGGGCTGCAGGCGGGCCAGGGCGGCGTCGATGGCGATGAACTCGCCGCGAATCTCATCGACGTAGGTGGTGCGCGGCGCACCGGCCAGGCCCTCGCGCAGCAGGGCCATGACCTCGCCGTCGGCGCGGCCACGCTGGGCGGCGTCCTGGTACAGGATCACGTCGTCGAACGCGGCGCCCAGGATGACCGTCTGCTCGCGGATGTCCTCGTCGCGCCGGTCGCCCGCGCCGCTGATGACCACGCTGCGGCGCTTGCCCGGCAGCGCATCCACCGCCTGCACCAGGGCGCGCATGGCGTCGGGGTTGTGGCCGTAGTCGGCGATGATGGTCGCGCCCCGGTAGTCCATGACGTTGAAGCGGCCCGGCGCGTTGTCGCTGTCGTTGACGAAGCCCGACAGGCCGCGGCGGATGGTCTGCCACGGCAGGCCCGCGCCCCAGGCGGCTGCGACGGCGGCCATGACGTTCTCGACCTGGAAGGCAATACGGCCATTGCGCGTGATGGGCACGTCGCGCAGGTGGATGGTCTCGCGCCACGAGCCTTCGGACGCGACGATGCTGTCGCCGTCCACATACACCGTGCGGTGGCCCTGGGCGCGGTGCGTGGCCATGACGGGGTTGTGGCGGTCGGCGGCGAAGAAGATGACCTTGCCCGGGCAGGCGCTGGCCATGGCCGCCACGATGGGGTCGGCGGCGTTGAGCACGCCGTAGCCCGTGGGCGCGACGTTCTGCACGATCACGCGCTTGAGCACGGCCAGGTCTTCCACCGTGGTGATGTAGTTCAGCCCCAGGTGGTCGCCCGCGCCGATGTTGGTGACCACGGCCACCTGGCAGCGGTCGAAGCCCAGCCCTTCGCGCAGGATGCCGCCGCGCGCGGTCTCGAAGACTGCCGCGTCCACCTCGGGGTGCAGCAGCACGTTGCGCGCGCTCTTGGGGCCGCTGCAGTCGCCGCTGTCGATCTGGCGGCCATTCACATACACGCCGTCGGTGTTGGTCATGCCCACGCGCAGGCCCTGGGCGGTGAACAGGTGGGCGATGAGGCGCGCGGTGGTCGTCTTGCCGTTGGTGCCGGTGACGGCCACGGTGGGGATGCGGCCATCGTCGCCGTGCGCGTACAGCCTGTCCACCATGGCCTGGCCCACGTTGCGCGGCTTGCCGTAGCTGGGGGCCAGGTGCATGCGCAGGCCGGGGGCGGCGTTCACCTCGACGAAGCCGCCGCCTTGCTCCTCCAGCGGGCGCAATACCGTCTCGGCCACCATGTCCACGCCGCAGATGTGCAGGCCCACCATCTGCGCGGCGGCCACGGCGCGGGCCGCGACCTCGGGGTGTACGTCGTCGGTCACGTCGGTGGCGGTGCCGCCGGTGGACAGGTTGGCGTTGTTGCGCAAAATCACGCGCTGGCCCTTGTCTGGCACCGAGTCGGGTGTCAAATTCTGTAGCGCCAGGCGGGCGACGGCGATGTCGTCCAGCCGGATCTTGGTGAGCGAGGTGGCGTGGCCCTCGCCCCGGCGGGGGTCCTGGTTGACGATGTCCACCAGCTCGCGCACGGTGCGCTGGCCGTCGCCCAGCACCTGGGGCGGTTCGCGGCGGGCGGCGGCCACCAGTTGGTCGCCCACCACCAGCAGGCGGAAGTCGTGGCCGGGCAAAAAGCGCTCGACCATCACGGTGCCGTATTCCGACGCGGTGCGGAAGGCTTCTTCGAGCTGCGCGCGGTCGGTGATGTTGACGGTGACGCCCTTGCCCTGGTTGCCGTCCTGGGGCTTGACCACCACGGGCAGGCCGACCTTCTGCGCCACCTCCCACGCTTCTTCGACCGTATCGACGGGCCTGCCCAGCGGCACGGGCACGCCCGCGGCGTGCAGCAGGCGCTTGGTCAGGTCCTTGTCCTGGCCGATGGATTCGGCCACGGCGCTGGTGGAGTCGATCTCGGCCGCCTGGATGCGCCGCTGCTTGGAGCCCCAGCCGAACTGCACCAGGCTGCCGCGCGTGAGGCGGCGGTAGGGTATGCCGCGCGCCACGGCGGCCTCGACGATGGCGCCGGTGCTGGGGCCCAGGCGCTCGTCCTCGTCCAGCTCGCGCAGCTCGGCGACCACGGCGTCGGCGTCGAAGCCGCCCTGGCCCAGCGCGGCGCGCACGAGCTGCTCGGCGTAGTCGAACGCCTTGCGGCCCACGGCTTCCTCGCTGTATTCGACGACGACCTGATAGACGCCCGCATCGCTGGTGGCCGTGGTGCGCGCAAAGGTCACGGGGCAGCCTGCCTGGGCCTGCAGCGCCAGCGCGGCGGTCTGCACCACGTGGGCCACGGACACGTCGCCGCTTTCGGATTGCAGCGTGCCGATGGCGGGGAACAGGGCGCGCAGCCGTGTTTCAAAGCCGGGCATCTGGGCGATGGAGCGCTCGTCGCCCTCGCAGGCCACGATGGCCTCGATGGCGAGGTGGCGACTCCAGAGGTTGGGGCCGCGCAGGGCACGGGTGCGGGTGATGTTCATGGTGGTTTTATGAGTCAAATTGGCCTCTGGCGCTTATCCAGCAAGCGCAAGCAGCTATCAGTTTGGGAGTGTCGGCTCGAAGGTCTTGATGCCCGCCGCGATCAGGTCGGGCGCGATGTCCAGCGCCCAGGCGGCGCCCACGGCGGCCAGCAGGGCGTCGGTGTCGGGCACCACGGCGTTGCGGCCAAAGGTGAGGTCGGCCAAGGCGCCCAGCACGTGCTCGGCGCTGCCGGTGGCCAGCACCACGCGACCGTTCTTCACGACCACGGCGCGGCCGTTGTCCTTGGCGCGGTGCTCCATGATGGCGGGCAGGGCGGCGTCCTGCGCGTACAGGATGACGGCGCCGTCGCACAGCGGGGCCAGGTCGGCCACCTGCGCGATGGCGGCGTTGAGCACGGCGGCGCCTTCGGACAGCACCACGTCCACCTGCGTGCGCAGCACCTTGGTCATCTGGTCCTGCTCGTACACGTCGAACTCGGCCAGCGTCTCCAGGCCGTCCATGTCGGTCACCACGCCGACCAGGCAGCGGTCGTAGGCCAGGCCGTCGCGCAGGATGGTGCGGGCGTCGCTCTCGATCACCGCAGCCTGCACGGTCTGGTTCATCAGCAGGCGGTGGGCGGCCTCCCAGTGGGCGCAGTCGGTGGACTCGACCTGGCGGCGGTCCAGGAACAGGCCCTCGCGGCAGGCCAGGCCCGTGTGCCGCCCGCCCAGGTGCAGCAGCCAGGCGACCACGCGCGCGATGGTGGACGTGCTGCGCGTGCCTGCCACGCCCACCACGGGGATGCGGCCCGCCTGGCCGTCGTCGTCTTCGGACGGGAACAGGTGCTCCACGATGGCCTGCCCCACGGGGCGCGGCGCGCCCACGGCGGGCTTCAGGTGCATGAGCAGGCCGGGGCCCGCGTTGACCTCGACAATCGCGCCGCCCTGCGTGTGCAGGGGCTTGGAGATGTCCTGCGCCACCATGTCGATGCCCGCGATGTCCAGCCCCACCACCTTGGCGGCGAGCTGGGCGATGTAGGCCACCTCGGGGTGTACGTCGTCCGTGCAGTCCACGGCCACGTTGCCGTTGCGCTGCACCACGACGACGCGGCCCGAAGCGGGCACGGAGTCGGCGCCCAGGTCCTGGCGCTGCAGTTCGAGCTGCACCTTGGCGTCGGTCGCCACGTCGATGATCTCCAGCGGGTATTCCTCTTCGTAGCCCCGGCGCGGGTCGGAGTTGAGTTGGCTGTCGATGAGTTCGCGCACGGTGGAGCGGCCATTGCCGGTGATGCTGACCACCTCGCCGCGCGCGGCGGCCACCACCTTGCCGCCCACGACCAGCAGGCGGTGCTCGTCGCCGGGGATGAAGCGCTCCACCATCACGTCGCTGCCCTCGGGGTAGGCCAGGTGGTAGGCGGCCTCGATGTCTTCCTTCTTGCGCAGGTCGAGCGACACGCCCCGGCCATGGTTGCCGTCGCTGGGCTTGACGACCACGGGCAGGCCGATGTCCTCGGCGGCTTCCCAGGCTTCTGCGGGGCTGTTGACGATCTGGCCTTCGGGGATGGGCACGCCGCAGGCTTTGAGCAGCGATTTGGTCAGGTCCTTGTCGCTGGCGATGCCCTCGGCGATGGCGCTGGTGCGCTCGGTCTCGGCCGTCCAGATGCGGCGCTGGCTGGCGCCGTAGCCCAGCTGCACCAGGTTGCCGTCGTTCAGGCGGATGTGCGGAATGCCCCGGTCCGTGGCGGCGGTGACGATGCAGGCGGTGCTGGGGCCGAGGTACTGGTCGTCCACCTCGGTGCGCACGCGGGCCACGGCGGCGGCCACGTCGAACGGCTGGTCGTTGATGGCCGCCATGATGAGCGCGTGCCCCTGCGCCAGCGCCACGCGGGCCACGCTCTCGTCGCGCGCGCGGAACACCATGCGATAGACACCGCGCTGGCTGGTACTGCGCGTCTGCCCGAAGCCCGTGGGCATGCCCGCGAGGTTGAGCAGCTCGATCACGATGTGCTCCAGCACGTGGCCGCACCAGGTGCCTTCCTCCAGCCGCTGCAGGAAGCCGCCGCGCTCGCCCACGCCGCAGTGGTGCTCGATCAGCGCGGGCAGCCAGGACGTGAGGCGCGCGTTGAAGCCGGGCAGGGTGTTGGACGGGTGGTCTTCCAGCGCGCCCAGGTCCAGCCAGACTTCCAGCACGGGGCGGTAGGTCCAGATGTTGGGGCCGCGCAGGTAGTTGATGCGCAGCAGTCGGATGTCGTTGAAGGTCGGCATGGGCAAGGGGACGAAGGGGTTGGGTGTGTCAGCCAAACGGCGGGGGCGGGCGTTACACGGGGTGATGCCACGGCTGGGGGGAGAATACCCCGCTGCGTTCAAACAACCAAAAATGCAACATCACCATTCTGTGGACGCCTCGGGTGTCTTCTCCAGCCCCTGGGGGGCTGATCTGCGGGCCATGCTCGCTCCTGACGAAAACGTGCTGGCGGTGCTCCAGGTTGACCTGGGCGCCGGGCTGCGCTTCGGTACCGGCTGGGTGGTGCTCACCCCCGTGCGCCTGCTGGCCCGCGACCTGGATTCTGCCCGCTGGCAAGCCTGGCCGCTGCGGGATGCCGGCCTGCGCCTGCACGACCATGGCGGCGTGGGCACGCTGGAGCTGCACGGCCCGGCGGCCCGCCTGGCCCTGTGGCGCTTCACCCTGGCCCACCACGCCCCGGCGCTGCGCCTGGTGCAGCGCTTCGAGCAACTGCAAAGCGCGCAGGGCCTGCCGCAGGACGAACCCGCCTGCCCCATCTGCCACGCCCCGCTGCCGCCCGACACCGACGAGTGCCCCGCCTGCGCCCGCGCCCAGCCGCCGCAAACGTCCACCTGGGTGCTGCTGCGCCTGTGGCGCTTCG
The DNA here is from genome assembly GCF_047607405.1 of Acidovorax sp. Lineage (GTDB taxonomy): Bacteria > Pseudomonadota > Gammaproteobacteria > Burkholderiales > Burkholderiaceae_C > Acidovorax. The sequence goes on from NZ_JASGDA010000100.1 coordinate 12,076, forward strand.
CCCGGCCCTACCAAAAGCAGCTGGCTGCGGGCATGGCGCTCACGCTCGCATCCACCGCCGCCACGCTGGTGCCGCCGTACCTGACCATTCCGCTGATGGACGACATCCTCATCCCGTTCCAGAACGGGCAGAAGATCGACACGCAGCTCGTCATGCTCTACCTGGGCGGCCTGCTGCTGTCGGCCCTGCTGGCCTGGGGGCTGGGCTGGGCGCGCACCTACGTGCTGGCGCTGGTGTCCGAGCGCATCGGCGCCGACCTGCGCACCACCACCTACGAGCACCTGCTCAAGTTGTCGCTGGACTACTTCGGCGGCAAGCGCACGGGCGACCTGATGGCGCGCATCGGGTCAGAAACAGACCGCATCAACGTCTTCCTGTCGCTGCACGCGCTCGACTTCCTGACCGACGTGCTGATGATGGTGATGACCGCCGCCATTCTGTTCAGCATCAACCCCTGGCTGGCCCTGGTCACGCTGGTGCCGCTGCCCTTCATCGGCTGGATGATCCACACCGTGCGCGACCGCCTGCGCACCGGCTTCGAAAAAATCGACCGCGTGTGGAGCGAGGTGACGAACGTGCTGGCCGATACCATCCCCGGCATCCGCGTCGTCAAGGCGTTCGCCCAGGAAAAGCGCGAGGCCCAGCGCTTTCGCGACGCGAACCAGCACAACCTGGAGGTGAACGACCGCCTCAACCGGACCTGGAGCCTGTTCACCCCCACCGTCTCGCTGCTGACCGAGGTGGGCCTGCTGGTGGTGTGGGCCTTCGGCATCTGGCTGGTGGCGCGCAGCCAGATCACGGTGGGCGTGCTGGCGGCCTTCATTGCCTATATCGGGCGCTTCTACACGCGGCTCGACTCCATGAGCCGCATCGTCTCCGTCACGCAGAAGGCGGCGGCGGGCGCCAAGCGCATCTTCGACATCCTGGACCACGTGAGCAACGTGCCCGACCCCGTTCAGCCCGTCAAGGTGGACAGGGTGCAGGGCGCCATCGCCATGCAGGGCGTGGGCTTTCGCTATGGCAGCCGGGCGGTCATCAAGAACCTGTCTCTGGATATTCGCCCGGGCGAGATGATCGGGCTGGTGGGCCACAGCGGCTCGGGCAAGAGCACGCTGGTCAACCTGATCAGCCGCTTCTACGACGTGAGCGACGGCTCCATCCAGGTGGACGGCGTGGACATCCGCCGCTTTGCCGTGGCCGACTACCGGCGCCACATCGGCCTGGTGCTGCAGGAGCCTTTCCTGTTCTTCGGCACCATCGCCGAGAACATCGCCTACGGCAAGCCCGAGGCCACGCGCGCCGAGATCGTGGCCGCCGCCCGCGCCGCGCACGCGCACGAATTCATCCTGCGCCTGCCGCACGGCTACGACAGTCTGGTGGGCGAGCGCGGCCAGGGCCTGTCGGGCGGTGAGCGCCAGCGCATCAGCATCGCGCGCGCCCTGCTCATCGACCCGCGCATCCTGATCCTGGACGAAGCCACGTCCGCAGTCGATACCGAGACCGAGAAGGAAATCCAGAAGGCGCTGGACAACCTGGTGCAGGGCCGCACCACCATCGCCATCGCCCACCGCCTGTCCACCCTGCGCAAGGCCGACCGCCTGGTCGTGATGGACCGGGGCGAGGTGGTCGAGGTTGGCCCGCACGACGAACTCATGCAAAAGCAGGGCGCGTACTGGCGCCTGTACGAAGCCCAGGCCCGCCGCGCGGCGGAAGAGGAGGCGCTGCTATGAACATCACCCGCAACGCCCATGGCCGCCTGGTGCTGACGCTGCCGGACGGCACGGCACACGAAGGCGTCACCCCCGTGCGCGCCTTTCCCATCGCCGCGCCCGCCGAGGGGCTGTCGCTGGTCGGCGCGGACGGCCACGAACTGCTCTGGATCGACCGCATCGACACCCTGGCCGCCCCGCAGCGCCAACTCATCGACGAAGAGCTGGCGGTGCGCGAGTTTGTGCCCACTATCCAAAAAATCAGCGCGGTATCGAGCTTTTCCACCCCCAGCACCTGGACGGTGGAGACCGACCGCGGCCCCGCGAGCCTGGTGCTCAAGGCCGAGGAGGACATCCGCCGCCTGGGCGGGCGCACGCGCCTCTTGATCGCGGGCAGCGACGGCCTGCAGTTCCGCATCCCCGACACCACGGCGCTCGACCGGCACTCGCGGCGGCTGCTGGAGCGGTTTTTGTAGGTGAAAACCCTGATTTCAGGGTAATTGCTCAAAAAGACCTCAATTTCCCCTTCTGTTTGCCGAAATGGAGTACGAAGACGCCGAAAAGGCGTCTGTGCCGTTTCATCAACCTCTGGGGCCACTGCCATGCAAATGCCACCTGTCGATCGATCGCCGAGTTGGCGTCCTCAGGGCGCTGATTTGTATTCCACTGGCGCCTCTGGCGCGCCGCCGGTGCGCCCTGCCCATGCGGCCAACCCGGTCGAGTCCACGGACCGCCTGGGCGAGGGCACCATCGTGAAGGAGCCCGAAAAGCCTTCCGACCCCGACACGTTCAACCGCGACTGGACCGAGCCCGAGGAGAAGGAGGCGGTGGAGGAGCCCGAGGAGCCGCCGAAGGAGCCCATCTACAAGCAGCTGCTGGAGTTCATTCAGTCCATGTGGCGCGCCAGCGCCAACGCCATCGAGGTGGCGCAAGAGATCAACAAGACCACGCTGCAAGAGCGCATGGCGCAGCAGGCCAAGAACGAGCCGCTGACCTACTCCGACCCCACGGTCAAGCGCACGGGCGGCTTGTAGCTCCTGTATTGATAGCTGCTAGTGCTTGCTGGATAAGCGCCAGAGGCTGATTTCTCTCTTATTTTTCGGTGTTCTGCGCCGCCCGCTGGCGGTCGCGCTCCGCGCGGTACTTCACCGCGAAGGCCCGCACTTCCTCGTACGACACGAAGCCGTCCCTGTCTGTGTCCGCGTCGTCGAACGCGGCGGCCAGGCGGGGGAATAGCTGCACCTCGCTGCGGCTGAGTTTGCCGTCGCCGTTGAAGTCCAGCATCTTGAACTCGCGCTGGGCCTTGATCTCGCCCTTGGTGAGCGGGGCGGGGTCCTGGGCCAGCGCCAGGGTGCAGGCGCAGCAGGCGGCGAGGAGTATCGAAATTTTCTGCATCGCAGGAAGACTCGCCGCCCGGGCCGTCAGTTCCCGCCGGCGGGGTTGGAGATACCGCTGTTCACATGTCCGGCGGGCACGTGGCGCGCGGCCGAGGCCACATGCCCCGTCTGGTCGTCGAAGAAGAAGTCCGGCTCGAACTCGCGCAGGAACGGTCCTTTCTCCAGCCCGCCCAGGAACATCGCCTCGTCCACCGCGATGTTCCAGCTCATCAGCGTCTGCACGGCCCGCTCGTGCGCGGGCGCGCTGCGCGCCGTGACCAGCGCGGTGCGGATGCGCATGCCGCCGTCGCCGCCCGCCGTCTGCAGCCGGTGCAGGGCGGCCAGCAGGGGCTTGAAGGGGCCGTCGGGCAGCGGCTGGCTGGACTTGTCGGACTCGTGCCGCTGGAACGCCGCCAGCCCCTCGGCCTGATAGACGCGCTCGGCCTCGTCCGAGAACAGCACGGCGTCGCCGTCGAAGGCGATGCGCACCTCGTGCGGGTGGCTGTCGCCCGCCTGCACCGATTCGGTCACCACGCGCGCCGCCGGGTGGCCCAGGTGCAGCGCCTCGCGCACGTCGTCGGCATTGGCAGACAAGAACAGGTGCGCGCCCAGGGGCCGCAGGTAGTGAAAAGGGCTGCGCCCCTGCGTGAACACGCCGCGCTGCACGTCCGGCAGGCCGTGCGCCTTGCAGGATCGGAACACGCGCATGCCGCTGACCGGGTCGTTGCGCGACAGCAGCACCACCTCCACGCGCTGGCGTCCCGCCGCGTTGAAGGCGAGCAGCTTGCGCACCAGCGAAAAGGCCACGCCCGGCGCGGCGGGCACGTGCAGGCGCTGGCGCTGCAGCTCCACGTAGGCGCGGTCGTTGTTTTTCTCGAAGACGCGGTTTTCCTCCTCGAAGTCGAACAGGGCGCGCGAGGAGATCGCCACCACCAGCTTGTCGTCCAGGGTCACGCTCATTTATTTGACGAACTGGTTGAGTTGGATGATGGGCAGCAGCACCGCCAGCACGATCAGCATCACGATCAGGCCCATGCCCACGATGAGCAGCGGCTCCAGGATGGTGGCCAGCTGCATGGCGCGGCGCTGCACCTCGGTGGACAGCTGCCGCGCGGCGCGCTGCAACATCACGGGCAGTTGCCCCGTCTGCTCGCCCAGGCGGGCGAACATGGGCAGCAGGCCCGGAAAGCGCTTCTTGCCCGCCAGGGCCGAGGCCAGCGGCGCGCCCTCGCGCACCAGCACCAGCGCGTCCAGCGCATCGGCGCGCAGGGCGCGGTTGCCCAGCGTCTCGGCGGCGGCCTGCAGCGCTTTCAGAATGGGCACGCCCGCGCCCGCCAGCATCGCCAGCGTGCCCGCAAAGCGCGCCGCGTTGTAGCCGCGCGCGAGCTTGCCCACCAGCGGCAGGTTCAGCCAGGCGGCATCGAACTTTTGGCGAAAATGGTCAAAACCCAAGGCCCAGCGTGCGCCGGCAGCTATCAAAACAGAAGCAATCAACAGCGCCCAGCCGTAGCTGCGCACGAAGCCGCTGATGCCCAGCATGGCCACGGTGAGAAACGGCAGCGCCCGCTTGGTGCCCGCGAACACGCTGGCGACCTGCGGCACCACGTAGCCCACCAGAAACAGGACGATGACGATGGCGACCACGGTGACGATGGCCGGGTACAGCGCCGCGCCGACGAGCTTGGCCTTGAGCGCCTGGCGCTCCTCCAGGTCGTCGGCCAGGCGCTCCAGCACCAGGCCCAGGCTGCCGCTGTGCTCGCCCGCGCCGATGACGGCGCAGTAGATGTCGCTGAACTCGCGCGGGTGCTGCGACAGCGCCCGGGCGAAGGTGGAGCCCGCATTGACCTCGGCGCGCAGCGCGGCCACCAGGTGGCGCTGGCGCTCGTCGTCGGCCTCGTCGGACAGGGCAGTCAGCGCCCGCTCCAGCGGCAGGCCCGAGGCCACCAGCCCCGCGAGCTGGCGCGTCCAGATCGCCAGCCCCGTGGCGCCGAACACGGGGCGCGTGAACAGGCGCTGGCCCAGGCTGGGCGCGTTGGCGCCGCTGGCTTGCACCGGTTCCACCGCCAGCGGCACCAGCGCCTGGGCGCGCAGCAGGCCGCGCGCGGCGCGGGCGGTGTCGGCCTCCAGGAGCCCCTTGCGGGTCTGGCCCTGGGCGTCCAGGGCTTCGAAGGAAAAAGCGGGCATGCGGTGGGTGGGGTCGGTTCAGCCCACGATGGTAGCCGCTGGCCGGGCACGCCGTGGCGCACTATGGCTGGCTGGGGCTGCCTGGCGCGGTGGCGTGTTGGCCCCGCATGCCTAAGGGCCAGGGGCCGTACCACGCCAGCGCGCCCAGCGTGGCACCGGCCAGCACATCGGCCAGCCCGTGCTGCCACGTGGTGAGCGTGGACACGGCCATCAGCGCGCACCAGCCATGCCACAGCGGGCGCAGCCGCGCGGGCACGACCGGCAGCAGCGCCCGCCAGACCAGCACGCCGATGGCCACGTGCAGCGAGGGGATCTGGTTGACCGGCTGCTCGAACGCCCGCAGGCCGTCGAAGAACGGGCGCCACGGCAGTCCGGGCTGGGGCAGCGTGTGTACGCTGGCCGTGGGCCAATGCCAGAACACGGCAAAGCACACGAGCATGACGGCCACCGCGCGCCACGCCAGCGCGGCCAGCGCACGCCGGTCGGGGCAGGCAAACAAGGCCATCGGCAGCAGAAGGTTCAGGCTCAGGTAGGGCACGATGGTCCAGGCCCAGAACGGCACGGCAAAATCCCAGGGCAGGGCCACGCGCACGGGCCGGGCCAGCGCGGCGTGGGCGTTGGTGAGGCTGTATCCCCCGCTGAACAACAGGGCGACGGCGGCAGACCACAGCGTGGCCGCCAGCACGGGGGGCGAGCCGCCAGAACCGGCGGACTGGGGATGGGACATGGAACAAGGATATGGCATGGATGAACGATGGGTGCGCAGCCCCGCCTGGGAATTGCGGTTGATCGAAGCGGACACCGGGGCCAGCCCCGGCGACGGCCCCCATCTCGTCGCCAGCGCTGGCGCGGATGAAAGCTACTGGGTGGACGAAGCGCCGCCCGGCGAAGCCGCCCGCCGCCTGCACGCCGCATGGCTGGCCGACAGGGCCGATGCGCTGCGGGACGACGCCGACTGCGGCGCGGCCGTGCGCCAGCTGCGCCGCGTGGGGGCGCTGGTGCCGCAAGGCGGGGCAGCGCCCGTGCGCAGCTTTGTGCTGCGCTGGTGGGGCGAGCCCGCGCTGGCCTGGCAGGCCGAACTGGACCGGCAACTGGCCGACACGGCCCCCACGCTGCGGCGCATTCAAGGGGACGGGGACGGCACCGCAGACGCGGTGTGGGTGATCGTGCGCACGACGGCGGACTGGGATACGGCACTGCCCCCGTACTGCGCGGACTTTCCAACACGCCCGCACGTACTGATCGACCTGGCCTACCACCATTCGGTCGTCGTCGGCCCCTGGGTGGTGCCGGGGCAGACGGCCTGCCTGGCCTGCCTGGGAACGCGCACCGTGCGGCGCTGGGGCGACGCCCCCGTGCCGCCCCGGCCGCTGGCCCTGGCGCATGCGCCGCTGTCGGCCGCCCTGCTGCTGCAGGTGCTGCGCGGCGCGGCGGAGCCGGGCGGCCATGCGCCGTGGATAGAGCACAGCACGCACCTCGACCTGCGCAGCCTGCAGTCGCAGCGGGCCCGCATCTATCGCCAGCCCTGGTGCCCTGCCTGCTCGGGCCATGCAGATGTGGGCTGCGCGGCCGAGCGGATGGATGGCCGCGTGGTCTGAGATGCTGGTATCGTTGTGCGCAACGGGCCACTCTGCACCACACCGTCATGCAACGCATCCCCAGCCCCTTCGAGCCCCGCAGCCAGTTGATTCCTTCGGCGGCTGGCGGCGGCTCGACCAGCACCACCTGCTGTTCATGCTGCGTGGCCACCTTGGCAGCCACCGTGGGCATGTCGCATTCGGTGTTCCGGCGGCTGGTCAACGAGCCGCCCACGATCGAGCCGCCTCCAGAATCCGCAGCCGCGCCGTCGCCAGATGCTCCGCCTGCCGCCGCTGAACCAGTCAACGCAGAGACGCTCCCCCAAGACGTTTTGCAGGATGCGCCTACCCAGCCCCTTTATCCGTCCACGTTCACCAGGGCCTCGGCCTGGGGCTACGCCTGGGCGGTACTGGGCGTGCTGGTGTTGACCGTCGGCCTCATCGCCGCCATGCCGCCGTTGGCCGTGCTCACGGGCATCGCGGGCACCGGCGCTTACTTCGGGCTGTTCGTCAAGGCGTACAAGCAAGCGGGACGCTCTGGCGGTAGCGGTGTGGCTGCGGCCTTCGGCGTGCAGTTGACGCTGGGCCTCATCCTCGCCATCGAGGTCGCGGTCTGGCTTGGCGTCCTCTTCAACTGAGTCCTTGCAAGCGCTTTCCCAACTGCTGCTGGCCCGCGCCGCCCAGGCACGCTGCGGCCTGCTGCTGGCCCCCCAGCGCAGCGCCGCGCAGGCCAGCGACGTGGCCGGACTGGCCAACTGGGCCGTGCCGCCCGACCCGGCCGAGGCCTGGCAGACCGTCTCCGGGGCCGTGGGCTGGTCGCACGCCGATGCCCGCGCCGCCGCCATCGCCGAGGGGCTGGAGCGCCTGGCCGCCGCGCAAGTGCCGCTGCCGCTGCGCAGCCGCGCCGATCTGGCGCAGGCGGGCGAGCGCGTGGTGGACGAGGACGGCTTCGCCCTGTTCAGCCCCGCACAGCGCCAGTCGCCCGGTTTTGCCTGGCCCATGCCCCCATCGCCGCAGGACTGGTTCGCACCCGTTCATCCCTTGCTGCCCGGCTTGCCGCCCGGCACGGCGCCGGTCTGGGTGCCGCAAGAACTCGTGGGCCTGGGGCCGCGGCGCGGTGCCGCGCGCCTGCCGTCCACATCCAGCGGCCTGGCCGCGCATGCCGATGGCGCGCACGGCCCCTGGCTGGCGCTGCTGCGCGCCGCCCAAGAGCTGCTGGAGCGCGACGCGCTCACCGTTACCTGGCTGCATGGCCTGGGCGGGCGCGAGATCGCCGTGCCCGCGCACTGGCAGGCGCGCGCCGCGCGTCTCGGTGGCGTGCTGCGCGCGTTTGACATCACCCAGGCATGGAACCCGCACCCCGTCATCGCCGTGCTGGGCGGCGCTCCCTGGCAGGGCCAGCCGCGCTGGGTGCTGGGCATGGCCTGCCGTGCGACCGCCGCCGCCGCGCTTGAAAAAGCCGCGCTGGAATGGGCGCAGAGCCTGGCGTTTGCCGGTTACATGCTGGGCGAGCGCGCGCAAGCGTTGCCGCGCGAACCCGCGCAACTGCGCCGCTTTGACGAGCATGCGGCCTTCTACAGCCTGCGCCCTGACCTGTGGGCCCAGATTCCGCTGCTGCGCCACGCACGGCCTGCCGAAGAAAAACACGGCGGCGGGCAGGACATGCCCGATGAACGCGCGCTGGCCCTGGCCCAACTGAATCACCTGCTGGAGCGCTTGCGCGGGGCGGGTATTGACCTGCTGTACCGTGAACTCACCACGCGCGACGTGGCCGCAACGGGCCTGCGCGTGATGCGTGTGCTGTCGCCCCAACTGGCGCAATTGCACGCCGACGAAAGCGCCCCCTTCCTCGGCGGGCGCACGGTGGACTGGCGCTGGCGCTACCCCTGGGCCCAGCCGCACGGGCCGTTCCCCAACCCGTTGCCGCACCCGCTGGGCTGAACGCAGCCACCAAGCGCCATGAACGACTTTCCCGAGCAAGACGAAGCCCCCTTGTTCGCGCTGTTCTGGGCCAACAGCGACCTGAACGACGCGCGCGCCTGGCCGCTGGCCGAGCGCATCGGCCACGATGCCGCCACGCCGTACCGTCCGCCGCGCCCCGTGCTCCCGCAGGCCGCGCGGCACCTGCCGGTGCCGCAGGGCGCGCTGTGCGAGCTCTATGCCCAGCGGCGCAGCGTGCGGCGCTTCGGCGAGCAGCCCCTGACGCCCCATGACCTCAGCCGCCTGCTGATGCCGCTCGCCCAGCGCCAGCCCGGCTGGCCCGGCGCTGTGCAGGATGCCCAGGTGCCGCCGACGCGCTACCTTGCCTCGGGTGGGGCCAAGTACCCCATGCAGTGCTACGGCATCGTGCTCAAGGCCGTGGACGCGCAGGGGCAGCCATTGCCGCCGCAGCGCGTCTGGTACGACCCCATCGGCCATGGCCTGACGCCGATGGGCGAGGCCCCCGCATGGCCAGCGCTGGCTGCCATGCTGGGCGTGGGCGACTGGGACAGCATGCCCGCCAGCGTATGGCTGCTGGTGGCGCAAAGCGAGGCGAGCTGCCGCAAGTACGGCGAACGCGGCGGTCGCTTCGTGCTGCTGGAAGCGGGCAGCCAGTTGGGCGCGCTGGCCTTGCAGGCTGCCGAGGCGGGCCTGGTGGGAACCGCCCTGGGGTCGTTCCATGACCAGGCGCTGCTGGATGTGTTCGAGCTGGACACCGGCCACCAGGCCGTGGCAGCCTATGCCTGCGGCCATCCCGCACCCTGACCGATCGGCGCGGTTTTTGGGAATGCCTGCGTGGGTACCATGCGCGCCATGACCCAAACCCCGATCCCGTTGGACGACCCACGCCCCACGCCGCCCGAGCTCCCCGGACCCAACGAACACTGCGAGAGCGGCTGCGACCTTTGTGTGCACGATCTCCACGCACAAGCGTTGGCGGGCTACCGCCGTGAGCTGGCGCAGTGGCTGGAGCGCCATCCGGGCGGCCCGACACCTTGCTGAAATCGGCCTCGCGCTACCTGATGCACGCCGGCGAAACCTGGCCGGGGGCTACCGTCGCCTGCGCCGCGATGTCCAGCGAGCGCAGGCGCAGCGCGGGGTCGTACACGTCGCAGACCAGCATGAACTCGTCGGCGCCCGTGGCCTCGGCCAGCTGCGCCAGGCCCGTGCGCACCGTGTCCGGCCCGCCGATCACGGCGGCGGCCAGAAAGTCGCCGATGGCCGCGCGCTCCTGCGGCTGCAGGCGGGCGGCGAAGTTCTCCACGGGCGGCTGCAGCAGCCCGCGCGCGCCCGTCAGGATGCCCAGCACGCGCTGGTAGGTGCTGCTCGCCAGGTACTCGGCCTCGTCGTCGGTGGGCGCGGCGATCAGCGGCACGCCGATCGCCACGCAGGGCTTGGGCCACGCCGCCGAGGGGCGGTACAGGTTGCGGTACAGGGCGATGGCCTGGTGCAGCAGGCGCGGCGCGAAGTGCGATGCAAAGGCATAAGGCAGGCCGCGCTCGGCTGCCAGTTGCGCCGAGAACAGGCTGGAGCCCAGCAGCCAGATCGGCACGCTGGTGCCCGCGCCCGGCGTGGCGACGAGGCGCTGGCCCGGCTCGGGCGGGGCCAGCAGGCGTTCCAGCTCGGCCACGTCCTGCGGAAAGTCGTCCGCCGTCTCCACCCGGCTGCGGCGCAGCGCGCGCATGGTGGCCGGGTCGGTGCCGGGCGCGCGGCCCAGGCCCAGGTCGATGCGGCCGGGGTACAGCTCGGCCAGCGTGCCGAACGCCTCGGCCACCACCAGGGGCGCGTGGTTGGGCAGCATCACCCCGCCAGAACCCACGCGGATGCGCGATGTGCCGCCCGCGATGTGCCCCACCAGCACTGCCGTGGCCGAACTGGCAATGCCCGCCATGTTGTGGTGCTCTGCCAGCCAGTAGCGGCTGAAACCCAACTGCTCCACGTGCCGGGCGGTTTGCAGCGCGATGCGCAGCGCATCGGCCACGGTGCCACCCTCGCGGACGGCGACGAGGTCGAGCATGGAGAGGGCGGGGCGGGTGGTGGTCATGGCGCGATTGTGCGGCGGTGCGGCGAGGCATGTTGTTGATAAACCTTGCCAGAAGCGCTGACTCGATGGGGTGTGAGCCAGTCCGGAGCTTGTGTTATTTGTTACCACCTCTGCGTGTTAAATTTTGTCAAATTAAGGATAAAAAGTGTTGTACTGCGTTCTCGTAAAGAGAATGCACACGGTTCGAGGCGCAAGCGAGCTTCCTCATGCATGTCGGGTGTGACCCATAGCGCCTGCCGCAGTGTTTCGAGAATTCCCCATCCCTTTTTCGAGAATTCACACCCCTATGCAAGCAAACATCATCGCCAAATCCGACAAATCGGTCACTGCGGAGCAGAAAGAAATCGCTGCCGAGGGCGTCAAGCTGAGCCGCCCCTCCGTC
>NZ_JASGDA010000101.1:0-14305 GCF_047607405.1 Acidovorax sp.
CTGGCGCGCGCGCGCCGGGGTGGCGGCCACGCCGCCCGCGCCGAGGCTGGCGCGGCGCACCACGTCGCCGTCGATGTCGAGGTGGATGGCCAGGCACACGGCGGAGATGTCGTCGTCGAAGCGCTTGGAGATTTTGTAAGCGCGCAGCACCTCCGTGACCCCCGGGCGCGGCACGACGATGCGCACCAGCAGTTCATCTGGCGCCATCACGTTCTGGCGGTAGCCGGTGTACAGGTCTTCCAGCGCCAGCGTGCGCTCGCCGCGCGCGTGGCTGGCCAGCACCACCTGGGCGCGCAGGGCGATCAGGAGCGGCATGGAGTCGCCGATGGGCGAGCCGTTGGCCACGTTGCCGCCCAGCGTGCCCGAGTTGCGCACCGGCAGGCCCGCGAAGCGCGTGGAGAAGGTGTGCAACTGCGGCCACTGGCGCACGAGCGCGGCAAACGCATCGGTCAGCGACACGGCGGCGCCGATGGCGATGTGGTGCGCGTCTTCATGGATCTGCCGCAGCTCGGCGGCGCGGGTCACGTCCAGGATTTGCGCGTACTGCTTGTGCAGCTTGGTCACCCACAGGCCCACGTCGGTGCAGCCCGCCACGACCTGCGCGCCCGGGTGCGCGGCGCGGGCGGCGAGCAGGGCGGGCAGGGTGGTGGGGGAGATATAAGCCAAATCGGCCTCTGGCGCTTGCTGGTCAAGCGCGAGCAGCTCCAGTTTTTGTAGCAATTCAGCCTCGTTGACGGCCATGGCGGGCAGGGCGGCCATGTGCTGCGCGGCGTCCAGGATGGGGCGGTAGCCGGTGCAGCGACACAGGTTGCCCGAGAGTTCTTCCTGCGCCAACTGGCGGGTGATGCGTTCGCCCTTGCAGACATGGTTCTGGTACATGCCGAACAGGCTCATCACGAAGCCCGGCGTGCAAAAGCCGCACTGCGAGCCATGGCACTGCACCATGGCCTCCTGCGCCGGGTGCAGGGCGGGGGCGGTGTTTGCGGCGGGCTGGATCAGCGGGTCGTGCGCCAGGTCTTCCACCGTCCACAGCGCCATGCCGTCCACCGAATGCGCCAGGCGTATGCAGCTGTTGACGGCGCTGTAGTGCAGCCTGCCGCCGCGCGCCTCGCCCAGCACCACGGTACACGCGCCGCAGTCGCCTTCGCCGCAGCCTTCCTTGGTGCCGGTGCAGCCCAGGTCCTCGCGCAGCACCTCCAGCAGCGTGCGGTCGGGTGGTACATTGGTCAGCGCCATGGGCTGGCCACGGCGGATGAATCTGAGGGGGCGGGTGGTCATGGCATCTGAGGGTAGGGCGCCCGGCGGCGCCCGGCATAAGCACAAGCTTATGACATCAATGCACGCACCGCTATGAGAGACCATGCCCTTTTCGACAAGATAGACCTCCATCTCATAAGGGTCTTGCACACCGTGCTCACTGAACGCAGCGTATCGAGGGCCGCCGTCCGCCTGGGCATGCACCAGCCTGCGGTGTCGGCTGCGCTCAAGCGGCTGCGCGAGCTGTCGGGCGACCCGCTGCTGGTGCGGTCGGGCGCGGGCATGATGCCCACCGACGCCGCGCTGCGCATGGTGGAGCCCGCAGGGGCCATCCTGCGCGCGGCAGAGGCGCTGTTCTCCGACGCGCGGGGGTTCGACCCGCGCACGTCCACCCGCACCTTCCGCGTGGCGGCCAGCGACTACCTGGACCCGCTGTTTCTGCCCCAGCTCGTGGCCCGCATCAAGGCCGAGGCGCCGCTGTGCGCCATCGAGATACTGCCCCTGTCGGCCGACGCGCACTACCACGCGCACCTGGCGCAGGGCGAGGTGGACGTGGTGATCGGCAACTGGCCCGAGCCGCCCGGCGACCTGCACATGGGCCGCCTGTTCGGCGACGAGGTGGTGTGCCTGGTCAGCCGGGACCACCCCGCCGTGCGGCGCGGCTGGGACGCCGAGCACTGGCTGGCCGCCGAGCACATCGCCCCCACGCCCACGCACCCCGGCGCGCGCGGCGTGATCGACGACCACCTGAGCGCCCAGGGCCTGGTGCGCAACATCACGGCGCGTTGCGCGCACTTCGGCCTGATACCGAGCATCGTGGCATCGAGCTTGCTTGTGCTGACCACGGGCCGCCAGTACTGCGAGCGCTACGCGGCGCAGCTCCCGCTGGCGATCCTGCCGTGCCCCGTGCCGTTCCCGCGCCTGATGTACTACCAGCTCTGGCACGCGCGCACGCACCATTCGGCGGCGGCGGCGTGGCTGCGCGAGTGCGTGAAGGCCACGGCATCTTCGCTACGAAAAGAATAGCTGCTTGTGCAAGTCAGATAAGCGCTGGAAGGTGTTTTCATTCATAAAATAGAGCCACTGCAGAGAGGCGAACCCGCATGAATCCACCCTCACCATCGTCCACCGCGCCGCCGCCCCGGCTGCAGCTTGCGGGCATCACCAAGCGCTACCCCGCCGTGGTGGCCAACAGCGGCGTCTCGCTGACCGTGCAGCCCGGCGAGATCCATGCCGTGCTGGGCGAGAACGGCGCGGGCAAGTCCACGCTGATGAAGATCATCTACGGCTCGGTCAAGCCCGACGAGGGCAGCGTGTTCTTCAACGGCCAGGCCGTGCAGGTGCGCAACCCGCAGGAGGCGCGGCACCTGGGCATCGCCATGGTGTTCCAGCACTTCAGCCTGTTCGACACACTGACGGTGGCCGAGAACGTGTGGCTGGGGCTGGACAAGAGCCTGTCGCTGGCAGAGGTCACGCAGCGCATCACCGCCAAGGCGGCGGAATATGGCCTCGACATCGACCCGCTGCGCCCGGTACACACGCTCTCCGTGGGCGAGATGCAGCGCGTGGAGATCATCCGCGCCCTGCTCACCGCGCCGAAGCTGCTGATACTGGACGAACCCACCTCGGTGCTCACCCCCCAGGCGGTCGAAAAGCTTTTCGTGGTGCTGCGCCAGCTCGCCAGCGAGGGCTGCAGCATCCTCTACATCAGCCACAAGCTGCACGAAATCCGCGCGCTGTGCAACGCCTGCACGGTGCTGCGGGCTGGCCGGGTGACGGGCGTGTGCAACCCGGCCGAGGAGTCCAACGCCTCCCTGTCGCGCCTGATGATCGGCGCCGAGCCGCCTGAGCTGACGCACCGCACCGTGCAGACCGGCGCCACCGTGCTGCGCGTGCAGGGCCTGTCGCTGCCGCGCGCCGACCAGTTCGGGGTGGACCTGATCGACGTGGGCTTCGAGGTGAACGCGGGCGAGGTGGTGGGCATCGCGGGCGTGTCGGGCAACGGGCAGAAGGAGCTGCTCTACGCCCTGTCGGGCGAGGACACGCGCGCCGAGCCCGCGAGCATCCAGGTGGCAGGACAGAACGCAGGCCGCATGGGCCCTGTGCGCCGCCGCGCCCTGGGCCTGCACTTCGTGCCCGAGGAGCGCCTGGGCCGGGGCGCCGTGCCCACCATGGGCCTGGCGCACAACCTGCTGCTCACGCGCACCAACGCCGTGTCGGGCGGCGGCTGGATCAGGCTGGGCGCGCTGCAACGGCAGGCGCAGGACATCATCGCCCGCTTCAACGTGAAGGCGGGCGGGCCGAACGCGGCGGCCAGGTCGCTGTCGGGCGGCAACCTGCAGAAGTTCATCGTGGGGCGCGAGATCGACGCGAACCCCAAGCTGCTCATCGTCTCCCAGCCTACCTGGGGCGTGGACGTGGGCGCGGCGGCGCAGATACGCGGCGCCATCCTGCAGCTGCGCGACGCGGGCTGCGCCGTGCTGGTGGTCAGCGAGGAGCTGGACGAGTTGTTCGAGATCTGCGACCGCCTGCACGTGGTCGCCAAGGGCCGCCTGTCGCCCTCGGTGGCGCGCGCCGATGCCACGGTGGAGCGCATCGGCGAATGGATGAGCGGCCTGTGGCATGCCGACGTGCAGGCGCATCTGGCGACGACGGAGGAGGCCGCCCATGCTTAAGCTGGAACCGCGCCCGCAGGCTTCGCGCCTGTGGACGTATGGATCGCCCGTGCTGGCGCTGGCCGTCACGGTGCTGATCGGCGTGGCCCTGTTCGCCGCGCTGGGCAAGGACCCGGTGCGCGGGCTGCAGGTGTTCTTCTGGGAGCCGATCAAGTCGCAATACGCCGTGGGCGAGCTGATGGTCAAGGCCACGCCGCTCTTGCTCATCGCGCTGGGGCTGGCCGTGTGCTTTCGCTCCAACGTGTGGAACATCGGCGCCGAGGGGCAGTTCGTCATCGGTGCCGTGGCGGCAGGCGGCGTGGCGCTGCTGGCCGACAAGACCACGGGGCCGTGGATCGTGCCCGCCATCCTGCTCGCGGGCGTGCTGGGCGGCATGGCGTGGGCGGGGCTGACGGCGCTGCTGCGCGACCGGTTCAACGCCAACGAGATTCTGGTCAGCCTGATGCTCGTCTATGTGGGCACGCTGGTGCTGGGCTACCTGGTCTATGGGCCGTGGAAGGACCCCATGGGCTACAACTTCCCGCAGACCAAGACGTTCGAGAAGGTCACGCAGATACCGCGCCTGATGCAGGGCTCGCGCGTGTCCATCGGCCTCTTGCTGGCGCTGGCCGGGGCGGGGGCGCTGTGGGTGTTCCTGTTCCGCACGCGGGCGGGCTTTGCGCAGCAGGTGGGCGGGCTGGCGCCCGCCGCCGCGCGCTACGCGGGCTTTTCGTCACGCCGGGCGCTGTGGGTGGCGCTGCTGGTGTCGGGCGGCGCGGCGGGCCTGGCGGGGGCGCTGGAGGTGGCGGGGCCCATCGGCCAGCTCACGCCCTACGTGCCTGCGGGCTACGGCTTCGCGGCCATCATCGTCGCCTTCGTGGGGCGGCTGCACCCGGTGGGCATGATCCTGTCGGCCATCCTCATGAGCATGTTCTACATCGGCGGCGAACTGGCGCAGTCGCGCCTGGGGCTGCCCAAGTCGCTCACGGGCGTGTTCCAGGGCCTGCTGCTGTTCACGCTGCTGGCCTGCGACACATTGATTGCCTACAGGATTCGCTGGGCGAAGGGGGTGAAGTGATGGACTCGTATGCGCTCCTCATCGGCTCGACCCTCAGCGCGGGCACGGTGCTCGCCATCGCGGCGCTGGGCCTGCTCATCAACGAGAAGGCGGGCATCGTCAACCTGGGGGCCGAGGGCATGATGCTCAGCGCCGCCATTGCTGGTTTTGCCACGGTGGTCCACACGGGCAACACCTGGCTGGGCTTTGCGGCGGGCATGGCGGCGGGGGCCGTGCTGGCGGCCCTCTTTGGCGTGCTGGTGATCTGGCTCAACACCAACCAGTACGCCACGGGGCTGGCGCTCAGCCTGTTCGGCGCGGGCTTCTCGGCCTTCGCGGGCATCGGCTACGTGCAGGCCAAGCTGCCCGAATCGCCCAAGTACCCTGTGCCGGTGCTGGGCGACCTGCCGCTGGTCGGCCCGGCGCTGTTCCAGCAGCACCCGCTGGTCTATCTGGCCATGCTGCTCGCGGCGGCGCTGGTGTGGTTTCTGTACCGCTCGCGCGCCGGGCTGGTGCTGCGCTCGGTGGGCGAGTCGCCCGAGTCGGCCCACGCCCTGGGCTACCCCGTGCGCCGCATCCGCCTGATGGCCGTGGTGGCGGGCGGCGCGCTGTGCGGGCTGGCAGGCGCCTACATCTCCACCGTCTATACCCCCCTGTGGGTGGAGGGCATGGTGGCCGGGCGCGGCTGGATCGCGCTGGCGCTCACCACCTTTGCCACCTGGCGCCCGGCGCGGGTGCTGCTGGGCGCCTACCTGTTCGGCGGCGTGACCATGCTGCAGTTCCACCTGCAGGCCACGGGCGTGCAGGTCGCCAGCCAGATGCTGAGCATGCTGCCCTACCTGGCCACCATCGTGGTGCTGGCGCTGATCTCGCGCAACCCGGTGTGGATCCGCGTGAACATGCCCGCCTCGCTGGGCAAGCCGTTCCATCCGGGCTCGTAAGTTACATAATTGCCGTTTCGTTTCAACCACCTCTCCCTCAACAGAAGGAACCAACATGACTGATCTGCAGAAACGCTCGTTGCTCAAGGTCGCTGCCCTGTCCGCAGTGGCCGCCGCCGCCCTGGCGGGCTGCGGCAAGAAGGAAGAGCCGGCACCGGCGCCCGCGCCTGCGCCCGCTCCGGCGGCCGAAGCCCCCGCACCCAAGCCCGAGCCTCTGAAGATCGCCTTCGCCTACGTCGGCCCCGTGGGCGACGGCGGCTGGAGCTTCGCGCACGACAACGGTCGCAAGGCCGTCGAGGCGGAGTTCGGCGACAAGGTGGTGACCAGCTTCGTCGAGAGCGTGCCGGAGTCCGCCGACGCCGAGCGCGTGCTGCGCGACATGGCCACGCAGGGCAACAAGCTGATCTTCGGCACCACCTTCGGCTACATGGAGTCCATCCAGAAGATCGCCCCCGACTTCAAGGACGTGAAGTTCGAGCACGCCACCGGCTACAAGCAGGGCGAGAACATCCGCACCTACGACAGCCGCACCTACGAAGGCGCCTACATGGCGGGCGTGATCGCGGGCGCCATGACCAAGACCAACACGCTGGGCGTGGTGGGCTCGGTGCCGATCCCCGAGGTGATCCGCAACATCAACAGCTTCACCCTGGGCGCGCAAAGCGTGAACCCCAAGATCAAGACCAAGGTCGTGTGGGTGAACGAATGGTTCAGCCCGCCCAAGGAGACCGAGGCCGCCACCAGTCTGATCAACGGCGGCGCCGACGTGCTGTTCCAGAACACCGACTCGCCCGCCGTGCTCAAGACGGCGCAAGAAAAGGGCAAGCGCGCCTTCGGCTGGGACAGCGACATGACCGCCTACGGCCCCAAGGCCCACCTGGCATCGTCCATCATCAACTGGGGCCCGTACTACATCAAGGCCACCAAGGAAGCGCTGGACGGCACCTGGAAGGGCGGCGAGGCATCGTGGTGGGGTGTGAAGGAGGGCGTGATCGACATCGTCTCCATCGCCGAGGACGTGCCCGCCGAAACCAAGGCCAAGGTCGAGACCGTGAAGGCGGGCCTCAAGGACGGCAGCTACGTCATCTGGAAGGGCCCGATCGTGGACAACACCGGCAAGACCGTGGTCGAAAAAGACACCGTGGCCGACGACAAGTTCCTGTCGGGCATCAACTTCTACGTCAAGGGCGTGGAAGGCAAGGTGCCGGGCGGCGACAAGAAGTAAGCCGCGCCCAGCGCGGTGCCACACAAGGGCTGCCTTCGGGCAGCCCTTTTTCGTTCATCATGTAGCCACTGCACAGAAGAAGGAGCTTCCACGATGTTCAAGGTCCCCCCTGTTCCTGCCGAGCGCCTGCCGCGACTGCTGCGCGCCATGCCCAAAGCCGAGCTGCACATCCACATCGAAGGCTCGCTGGAGCCCGAGATGATCTTCGCCCTGGCCCAGCGCAACGGCGTCGCCATACCGTACGCCAGCGTCGAGGAGCTGCGCCGCGCCTACGCCTTCACCAACCTGCAGAGCTTTCTGGACATCTACTACGCGGGCGCCAGCGTGCTGATCCAGGAGCAGGACTTCTACGACATGGCCTGGGCCTACCTGCAGCGCGCCGCTGCCGACAAGGTGCTGCGCGCCGAAATCTTCTTCGACCCCCAGACCCACACCGAGCGCGGCGTCGCCATGGAAACCGTCATCCACGGCCTGCACCGCGCCTGCGAAGACGCGCGCGGCCAGTTCGGCATCGACGCCGCGCTCATCCTGTGCTTTCTGCGGCACCTGAGCGAGGAATCCGCCTTCGAGACGCTGGAGCAGGCCCAGCCTTACCTTGGCAAGATCATCGGCGTGGGCCTGGACAGCAGCGAGCTTGGCCACCCGCCCGAAAAGTTCGCCCGCGTCTTCGCCCGCTGCCGCGCACAGGGCCTGCACGTGGTCGCCCACGCAGGCGAGGAAGGCCCGCCCGCCTACATCTGGAGCGCGCTCGACGTGCTCAAGGCCGAGCGCATCGACCACGGCGTGCAGGCCGTCCACGACAAGGCGCTGATGCAGCGCCTGGCGCACGACCGCATCCCGCTCACCGTGTGCCCGCTGTCCAACCAGAAGCTGTGCGTCTTCCCCCACCTGGCCGACCACAACCTGGGCCGGTTGCTCGACGCGGGCCTGGCCGCCACGGTCAATTCGGACGACCCGGCCTACTTCGGCGGCTACATCAACGAGAACTTCACCCAGGTCTTCGCCGCCACCGGCCTCACGGCCAGGCACGCCTACCAGCTCGCCCACAACAGCTTCGAGGCCAGCTTCGCCCCCGAGAGCAGCAAGCGCGCGTGGGAGCACCAGCTCAAGGAAGCGTTCGACCGCTTCGTCGAACACGATTACTAGTCAAAATGGCTTCCAGCGCTTACGCATCAAGCACTGGTAGCTATCAAAACAGGATTTATTGGCGCTGCACCAGCGTCAGCATTTCGAAGGAGGTGACGTTGCGCTCCTGCCTGCTGAATTCCACGCCGATCAAATGTACCGGCCCGTCGGCCCGGTACTTGTCGGCATACCCCTTGTACTGCAGTTGCTGCAGGGCGCGGCCCTCGGGCAGCAGTTCCACCACCTTGAACTCGAATAACCAAGTCTGCCCGTGGGCGCGCACCGCCATGTCGATGCGCCCCTGATTGGTGGCGTCTTCCAGCCGCATGTCCAGCCCCAGCGCGGCGAAGTAGCTGTAGAACACGCTGGCCCAATAGCCCTCGTACTGCGCGATGGGGTTGTTGCGGTGCCAGTCGTGCGGAATGCTGGCGAAAAAAGCGTGGAACAGCTCTTGCAGGCCCGCGAGGTCGTTGGCCTGCAGCAGCTTGCGCAGTCGGCTCACATTGCGCGACGACTTCATGAGGTCGCCGCACAGCGCACCCAGCAGGCTCTGGTTCAGGCTGGTCTTTACCTCGCGGTTGGGGTAGCGCAGCGCCAGGTCCATACCCCCCATGTATGTCTCGGCGCTGGCGACGGTCAGGTAGCCCGCCTGGAACATCAGCGCCTCGGTGGGAATGGTGTCCACGTCGAAGGTGGACAGCAGCGTCTCTGGGGCCTGCACCGTTTCCAGGTCGGGCGTGAACTGCTGGCGCTCGGTGAGCAGCTTGACCAGGAAGGTGGGCGTGCCGGTTTCAAACCACCAGGGGCGGAACTGCCGCTCCTGGAACAGCAGCAGCAGATCGAACGGGTTGTAAACCGGCTCGCCCAGCCAGTTGTAGCCGTTGTACCAGCGACGGATTTCGTCCCTGTCCAGCCCTTGCAGCTCGGGCGCGAACACCGTGTCCACGTCGCCATCGGTGTAGCCGCAGATGGCGCTGAACTCTGGCGTGAGGGTGATGTCGCGCAGGTTGTTCAACCCCGAGAACAGGCTGACCTTGCTGAACTTGGAGACGCCAGTGAGAAAGGCGAAGCGGATGAACTCGTCGCTGTCCTTGATGACGCTGTAGAAGTCCTTCAGCCCTTCGCGAATTTCGGTGGCCTTCTCGCGGTCTTCGATGCGGTCGAGGATGGGCTTGTCGTATTCGTCCACCAGTACCACCACGCGCTGCCCGGTTTTTTCGGCCAGGCGGCGGATCAGGTCGGCAAACCGGCTGCGCGCGTCGGGAAACTGCGCTGCCAGTCCATGATCTTGCTCATACCGGGTCAGTTGCGCATGCAGGCTGGCCTGCAAGTCCGCCGCCGAGCCCAGCACCCCGCCGCCAAAGCTGAAGCGCAGCACGGGGTATCTGACCGACCAGTCCCAATGCTTTTCGGCGTGCAGGCCCTTGAACAGCGCTTCGTTGCCCTCGAACAGTTCCTTGAGCGTATCGAGGAACAGGCTCTTGCCGAAGCGGCGCGGGCGCGACAGGAAGAAATGCGTGCCTTGCCCGATCAACTGCAGCGCCAGCGGCGTCTTGTCCACGTAGTAGTGGTCATCGCCTTCGCGGATTTTGGCGAAGGTCTGGATGCCGATGGGGAGCCTCTTGCGCGTCATGGGGGCATTGTAGGCTGGCAATTAAAAATAGCCTCCATCGCTTACTCAGTATGCTCTGACAGCTATCAATAATAGAGCAATTCGGCACCGAAAACAGCGTTGCCGCCGGCGTGCCTTGGAATGCGCCTACTCCGCTCCGCCCCCGCATAGCCTCTATCGCGCCGCGCATATGGCGCCCGGGGCGCATGCGGCTAAGCTCCCGCACCATGACGACCATGCAGATCTACCGCTCCGCCCTTTTGCGCTTTGCCGATGACGGCACGGCCTTGTACGACGAGGACGGCCTGCTGGCCGTGGGCCCCGATGCCGCAGGCCGCCAGCGCGTGCAGGCGGCGGGCGCGTGGCAGGCGCTGGCGGGCCGGTACGCGGGCCAGCCGGTCACACACCTGCCGGGGCGCATCATCGCGCCGGGCTTCGTGGACATGCACATCCACTACCCGCAGACGGACGTGATCGGCTCGCCCGCCGACGGCCTGCTGCCCTGGCTGGAGAACTACACCTTCCCGCACGAATCACGCTTCGTCGCGCAGGACTATGCCGAGCAGGTGGCCCGCTTCTTCATCGGCGAGCTGCTGCGCAACGGCGTGACGACGGCGCTGGCGTTTGCCACCTCGCACCCGGCGTCGGTGCATGCGCTGTTCACCGAGGCGCAGCGCCAGCACCTGCGCCTGATCACCGGCAAGGTGCTGCAAGACCGCCACTCGCCCGATGGCGTGCGCGACGAGACGCAGCAGAGCCTGATCGACACCGAGGCGCTGATCCAGCGCTGGCACGGCGTGGACCGGCTGGGCTACGCCATCACGCCGCGCTTTGCGCCCACCAGCACGCCGCAGCAGCTGCGCGGCGCGGGCGAGCTGGCGGCGCGCTACCCCGACGTGTGGATTCAATCGCACGTGGCCGAGAACCTGGACGAAGTGCGCTGGGCGCGCGAGCTGTTCCCGGCCTCGCGCAGCTACCTGTCCATCTACGACGACTTCGGCCTGATGCGCGAGCGCGCGGTGTACGCGCACTGCATCCATTTCGACGACGACGACCGGGCGCTGATGCGCGACACCGGCACGGCGGCGGCGGTGAGCCCCACGAGCAACCTGTTCCTGGGCAGCGGCTTCTTCGACTACGCGGGCGCCGACCGCGTGGGCTTTCGCTACGGGCTGGCGAGCGACGTGGGCGGGGGCACCAGCTTCAGCCCGTTCCACACCATGATGGCCGCCTACTACGTGGGGCGCACCACCGTCGAAGGTTTGCAGACCAAGCCGGGCCTGTCGCTCACGCCGGGCCAGTTGTGGTGGCAGCACACGGCGGGCGCGGCGCGCGCGCTGGGGCTCGGCGGCGTGGTGGGCAACCTGCAGCCGGGCTGCGAGGCCGACTTCGTGGTGCTGAATCCCGGCGCCACGCCGCTGCTGGCGCGCAAGACGGCCCAGGCCCACAGCTTGGACGAGCTGCTGTTCGCGCTGATCGTGCTGGGGGACGACCGGCTGGTGGAGCAGACGGTGATTTCTCAAGCAAAATAGGCCCCTGGCGCTTGATGGGCAAGCGCTACCAGCTACAAATAAGTGAGCTAACGAGCATGACCATCAAGAGCGACAAATGGATCCGCCGCATGGCCGAGCAGCACGGCATGATCGAGCCCTTCGAGCCCGGCCAGGTGCGCGAGGCCGAGGGCCGCAAGATCATCAGCTACGGCACCAGCAGCTACGGCTACGACATCCGCTGCGCGCCCGAATTCAAGGTCTTCACCAACATCCACAGCACCGTGGTGGACCCGAAGAACTTCGACGAGAAGAGCTTCGTGGACTTCCACGGCGACTCCTGCATCATCCCGCCCAACAGCTTCGCGCTGGCGCGCACGGTCGAATACTTCCGCATCCCGCGCAACGTGCTCACCATCTGCCTGGGCAAAAGCACCTACGCGCGCTGCGGCATCATCGTCAACGTCACGCCGTTCGAGCCCGAGTGGGAGGGCTACGTGACGCTCGAATTCAGCAACACCACGCCGCTGCCCGCGCGCATCTACGCGGGCGAGGGCTGCGCGCAGGTGCTGTTCTTCGAGAGCGACGAGGTCTGCGACGTGAGCTACCGCGACCGCGGCGGCAAGTACCAGGGCCAGGTGGGCGTGACGCTGCCCAAGGCTTGATCCGGCGGGCGCGTAACATCGCGGCTGGGCCTTCCTCGTCGGGAAGGTGGTGGAGATACGGTATGAAATGGGAAGGCAATCGTGAGTCCGACAACGTGGAAGACCGCCGCAGCAGCGGTGGTGGCGGCGGCATCGTCGGCGGGCGCGGCATCGGCATCGGCACCGTGGTGGTCGCGCTCATCGGCTGGGGCGTGTTCGGCATCAACCCGCTGACCACCATCGGCCTGCTGGCGGGCAGTGACGGCGGCGCGCCGCAGGTGCAGCAGGGCCCGGCGCAGAAGCCGCCGCAGGGCGACCGGCAGGCGGCCTTCGTCTCCACCGTGCTGGCGTCCACCGAGGACGTGTGGGCGCAGGTCTTTCAAGGCGGCGGTGCGCAGTACCGGGCTCCGAAGCTGGTGCTGTTTCGCGGCGCCACGCCCACGGCGTGCGGCACGGGCCAGAGCGCCATGGGGCCGTTCTACTGCCCGGGCGACCAGAAGGTCTATCTGGACATGGACTTTTTCGACACCATGAGCCGCCAGCTCGGCGCGCCCGGCGAGTTCGCCCGCGCCTACGTCATCGCGCACGAGGTGGGCCACCACGTGCAGACGCTGCTGGGCACCACGGGCAAGGTGGACGGCATGCGCGGGCGCATCAGCCAGCGCGAGCAGAACCAGCTCTCGGTGCGGCTGGAGCTGCAGGCCGACTGCTACGCGGGCATCTGGGCGCACTATTCGCAGCAGGCCAAGAACTGGCTGGAGCAGGGCGACATCGAGTCCGCCATCAACGCGGCCGAGCAGATCGGCGACGACAAGCTGCAGCGCCAGCAGACCGGCACCGTGCGGCCCGACGCCTTCACCCACGGCAGCAGCGCGCAGCGCGTGCGCTGGTTCACGCAGGGCTACAAGACGGGCAGCGTGCAGGGCTGCGACACGTTCTCGACCAACGCGATTTAGTGGCAAACAGGCCGCTGGCGCTTTCTGAGCAAGCGCCAGCAGCTATCAAAAAAGAAGCGGCTGCCCCCGGATTAGGGGCTTTCCCGGCCCGGTGCGACAATACCGGGTTGATGACACAACCCTACTCCACCCTTGCGCTGGCCGAACCGCTGCAGCGCGCCGTAGCCGAAATGGGCTACGAGAACATGACGCCGATCCAGGCGCAGGCCATTCCCGTGGTGCTGACCGGCCAGGACGTGATGGGCGCCGCCCAGACGGGCACCGGCAAGACGGCGGCCTTCTCGCTGCCGCTGCTGCAGCGCCTGCTCCAGCACGAAAACAGCTCCACCTCGCCCGCGCGCCACCCCGTGCGCGCCCTGGTGCTGCTGCCCACGCGCGAGCTGGCCGACCAGGTGGCGCAGCAGATCGCGCTGTACGCCAAATACACCAAGCTGCGCAGCACCGTGGTCTTCGGCGGCATCGACATGAAGCCGCAGACGCTGGAGCTGAAGAAGGGCGTCGAGGTGCTCGTCGCCACGCCGGGCCGCCTGCTGGACCACATCGAGGCCAAGAACGCCGTGCTCAACCAGGTGGAATACGTGGTGCTCGACGAGGCCGACCGCATGCTGGACATCGGCTTTCTGCCCGACCTGCAGCGCATCCTGAGTTACCTGCCCAAGCAGCGCACCACGCTCTTGTTCAGCGCCACCTTCTCGCCCGAGATCAAGCGGCTGGCGGGCAGCTACCTGCAAAACCCCGTCACCATCGAGGTCGCCCGCCCGAACGAAACGGCCTCCACCGTGGAGCAGCGCTTCTACGCTGCCAGCGACGACGACAAGCGCCGCGCCCTGCACCATGTTCTGCGCACGCGCGGCGTCAAGCAGGCGTTCGTGTTCGTCAACAGCAAGCTCGGCTGCGCGCGTCTGGCGCGCAACCTGGAGCGCGACGGCCTCAAGACTGCCGCGCTGCACGGCGACAAGAGCCAGGACGAGCGCCTGAAGGCGCTCGAAGCCTTCAAGAAGGGCGAAGTGGACCTGCTGGTCTGCACCGACGTGGCCGCGCGCGGGCTGGACATCAAGGACGTGCCCGCAGTGTTCAACTTCGACGTGCCCTTCAACGCCGAGGACTACGTACACCGCATCGGCCGTACGGGCCGCGCCGGGGCGTCGGGCCTGGCCGTCACGCTGGTGTCGGGCAGCGATGCGCGGCTGGTGGCCGACATCGAGAAGCTCATCAAGAAGAAGATCGAGGTCGAGGCCGTGGAGTACGCGGACGAGCGCCCCCGCCGCGAAGGCGGCCGCCTCAGCGACGGCCCCCGCGCCCGGCGCGATGCGGACGAGGGCAGCGCCCGCGAGCGCCGCGAGC
>NZ_JASGDA010000102.1:0-34783 GCF_047607405.1 Acidovorax sp.
CCCCTTTGCCAAGGGCTGTGGGGATCGCAGAAGTACACCCGCATGCCGGTGGCCGCAGCCAACTCCTTGTGGCGCGCCATCTCCTTGCCCTGGTCATAGGTCAGGCTCTGGCGCATCGGATCTGCAAGCTTGTTGGTGAAAGCCGCCAGCGCACTGTCAGCCGTTGCATCCGCCATCTTGCACAGCAGCACCAGGCGCGTGGAGCGCTCCACCAACACGCCCACGGCCGACTTGTTGCCCGCTCCCTTGATCAAATCCCCCTCCCAATGCCCTGGCATCACGCGGTCATTGACCTCGGGCGGGCGCACGTGGATGGACACCATGTCCGGAGTCTGCCCGCTGACCCGGTGCGCGACAAGCCCCGTCCGTCAGGGCGGGGAGGGCGTCAAACCTGTAGTTCATGCCAGCAAGAAAAATTGTGGGGGCAACTTTGGGGGCAACTTTGACAATGTTGTTGATAATTTCATATGGAAATATGAATCCCGCCGCTCCGACCAAAACGATGACCAAGGGTGTCCACCAATGTCTGGTGGACACCCTTTTTCATGGGCGCGGCAGGGCTTTGCTGCCTGCACAGGTCGGTCGGCTTCCGTTGGCATCCAGCGTCGGCCAACGACTTGACTGCCTTCGGCGCGCGTCGTGTGCCAGTTGTCGGCGCAGCAATGTAGTAACAATATGGCTGCTGCGTGGCTTGTTTGTTATTACAATTCGCTCGTGCGCATCGAATTCGACCCAGCCAAGAATGGGGCCAACATCCGCGACCGGGGTTTGGGCTTCGAGCGAGCGGCAGAGTTTGACTTTGGCACGGCAGTCATCGAGCGGGACACGCGCAAGCCGTATCCGGAGCCCCGTTTTGTGGCTGTGGGCTTCCTGGACGCACGCCTGCATGTGCTGTGCTTCACCCCCGTGGCTGGCGGCATTCGTGTAATCAGCTTTCGCAGGGCCAATGCCAGAGAGGTTAGAGACTATGAGCAAACGCGCTCCATTGACTGACGAGAACGGCGAAGTTCGCGAACTGACGTTGGCTGACCTGCGCCACTTCAAACCTGCCGCCGAGGTGCTGGATCCCGCGCTGTACGCGAGCCTGCTGCAAATGAACCGCCGTGCCGGTGTACGTGGCGCACAAAAGGCTCCCACCAAGGTGGTCACCACCATTCGCCTGTCGCCTGATGTGATGGACGCATTCAAGGCCACGGGCGCCGGTTGGCAGACGCGCATCGACGCGGCTCTGAAGGACTGGCTCAAGAGCCATTCGCCTGTGTAGGTGTGGGTCGGGGTCGGGGTCGCCACTGACCACAAGGAGGCTTGAAGGGCCGCATGCATAACCCGCCCACCCCGGTGAAGTGCTGCACGATTGGCTGGCCGACGCGTTTGGGGCATCGCTGGGGGCAACTTGTGACTTGACGGCCTTCAGCGCGCGTCCTGTGCCAGTTGTTGGCGCAATTCGCGCTTGAGCACCTTGCCGTAGCTGTTTTTCGGCAGGTGTTCCACGAAGCAATACCGCTTGGGGCGCTTGAATCGTGCGATGTGTTGCAGGCAATGCTGGTCGAGTTCGCTGGGCGTGGTCGATGGCATTGCGCTGGAAGCCACGATGAAGGCCACGACCACCTCGCCCCATTCCCCGTCTGCCTGCCCGACCACGCATACCTCATCGACGCCCGGGTGCAGGAGCAAGACTTCTTCGACCTCCCGCGGGTAGATGTTCGAGCCCCCGCTGATGATGACGTCCTTGGAGCGGTCCCGCAGCGTCAGGTAGCCGCGCTCGTCGATGGAGCCCATGTCACCGGTGAAGAGCCAGCCGTCGCGCAGGGCCTCGGCGGTGCCGACGGGGTTGCGCCAGTAGCCGGTCATCACGACATCGCTGCGGCAGATGATTTCGCCTACCTCGCCGGGGTTCAATCGTCGGCCATCGCCGTCCACTACGGCCACTTCGACCCCCGTGCGGGCCAGACCCACAGAGCCGAGGATGGCATCGTCCTCCAGCGCATGGTCTTTACGGCGCAAGCTGGTGATGGTCATGGGGGTTTCGCCCTGGCCGTAGATCTGCGAGAACACTTGGCCGAAGACCTTCATTGATTTTTTCAGCTCTTCGACATACATGGGGCCACCGCCATAGACGATGCTGCGCAGATTGCGCGGGCGTGGTTGCCCCGTGCGCTCGGCTTGCAGCCGCAGGCGCTGCACCATGGTGGGCGCCAGAAAGGCGCCGCAATCCGGGTGGTGATCGCACAGTGCGAGGAATTCTGCCGGGTCGAAGCCGCCGGATGTCGGTATGACCTGCCGCGCGCCGCGCCCGATGTAGGCGGGGATGTAGAGGCCCGACCCATGGGACATTGGAGCCGCGTGGATCTGGCTCGCGTGCTCGTCGATGCGCTCGACGTCCGCCAGGTGTGCGACCGTCATGGCCATGAGATTGCGGTGCGTGAGCATGGCGCCCTTCGAGCGTCCGGTGGTGCCGCTCGTATAGAACAACCAGGCCAGCGTGTCCGGCCCGGTGGGCGCGATGGTGGTGGCGGCGGCATCGGCGAACAGCGCCTCATAGGTCGGCGAGCCAATGGTGACGGGCCGGGGGGCGGATGTGCCCGTGCCGAGGTGAAGCCACACCTCCGCTGCAATGGACTCCGAGGTCAGCAGCAGCGATGCATCGGCATCTTCGATCACCTGCAGCATCTCGCGGGGGTGAAGTTTGTAGTTGATGGGCACCACCGCACAGCCAGCCGCCCAGGTGCCGAACAGGACTTCGAGGTACTGCGGGCAATTCTCGGTGGCGATGGCAATTCGCGCGCCGGGTGCGAACTGCCGCATCAGCGTTGCCGCCAATTGAAGCGAGCGGCTGCGCAAAGCCTGGTATGTCTGGTGCAGCGAAGTCCCGTGGAAGACGGCTGCGCGTGCGGGAAAGCGCCGCGCGGCTGCGTCGAGCAAGGTAGAGAGGTTCATCCCGATCAGTCGATCTTGGCGCCCGAGAATTTGACCACTTCGCCCCATTTCTTGATGTCGGCGCTGAGAGTGGCCGCAAACTGATCGGCGCTGCCCCCCAATGGCGTGAACCCCATGCCGGTGAGCCGGTTTCTGAAGGCGGGGGTGTTGAGCGCCGTGTTGAGGGCCTCGTTGATCTTTTGGCGGACCTCGGCAGGAGTGTCCTTGGGCGCGAGCAGGCCGAACCAGGTATCGGACATGAGTTGGGGATGCCCAAGCTCCACCGTGGTGGGCACGTCCGGCATGAGGTCCGAACGCTTGTCCGCCATCACTGCGACCGCCCGTAGCCGTCCGTCCTTGACAAGCGGCGCTGCTGCGGTGATGCCCGGAAAGGCCAGTTGCAGGCGACCGCCGACCAAATCGGCAAGCACTGCGCCCGGCGAGTTGTAGGGCACATGGACCATGAAGACGCCGAGGGTTTTCTTGTACAGCTCGCCCGACAGGTGGTATGAGCTGCCGCTGCCCGTTGACCCAAAATTCAGCTGGCCGGGGTGACTCTTGGCATAGGCGGTGAGATCCGGGAGCGATTGAATGCCGAGAGATGGCTGGACCACGATCACGTTCGGCACCGAGCCGATCAAAACGATGGGGCTCAGGTCACGCTGAGGATGGTAGGGCTTGGCGTCGTAGAGCGTGATCGCAGGAACGAGGGTCCCGGTCCAGCTGAAAAGCAAGGTGTATCCGTCTGCGGGGGACTTTACGACGGAGGCGGAGCCGACGTTCCCGTTCGCACCGGGCTTGTTCTCCACGACGAAAGCCTGGTTGAACACCCGGCCCAGCTCCTCGGAAACCAGGCGCGCCAGCGGGTCGGCGCTACCGCCAGGCGCGGCGGGCACGACGATGCGCACCGGCTTGCTGGGCCAGGCTTGGGCCAGTGCGCCCATGGACGTGAGTGCCGCAGCGGATACGGCGAACGACAGAATCGCACGCCGCGAGCTTGAAGAGTGATGGTGCATGCTTGTCTCCTTCTTTGTGTGATGGGGGTGAGCCGTTTGCTGCTGAGGCTCAGTAGGACTTGGGCATTCCCAGTACGCGCTCGGCGATATGGCTCAGGATCAGCTCACGGCTGACGGGCGCAATGCGGGGGATCATGATTTCGCGCAGGTAGCGCTCGACGTGGAATTCCTTGGAATAGCCCATGCCCCCGTGCGTGAGGATGGCGCGCTCGCAGGCGCGGAAACCCGCTTCGGCAGCGAAATATTTGGCGGCATTGGCCTCGGCGCCGCAATCCTTGCCGTTGTCATACAGCCAGGCGGCTTTCATGGTCAGCAGTTGCGCGGCCTCGAGTTCAATCCAGTTCTCTGCCAACGGGTGCTGGATCGCCTGGTTCTGTCCAATGGGCCGGTCGAACACGATGCGCTCGCGCGCATAGGTGGCGGCTTTCTGCAGGGCGATGCGGCCCACACCCACGGCTTCGGCGGCGAGCAGCACGCGCTCGGGATTCATTCCGTGCAGGATGTACTTGAAACCCTTGCCTTCTTCGCCGATGCGGTCCTCCACAGGGATTTCCAGTCCGTCGATGAATAGCTCGTTCGAATCCACGCACTTGCGGCCCATCTTCTCAATGAGGCGTACGTCGATCCTGCTGCGGTCGAGGTCGGTATAGAACAGCGTGAGGCCGTGCGACTGCTGCCCGGGGCCGAGGGCTTCCAGTGGCGTGGTGCGCGCCAGCAGCATGATCTTGTCG
The DNA here is from genome assembly GCF_047607405.1 of Acidovorax sp. Taxonomy (GTDB): domain Bacteria; phylum Pseudomonadota; class Gammaproteobacteria; order Burkholderiales; family Burkholderiaceae_C; genus Acidovorax. The sequence goes on from NZ_JASGDA010000102.1 coordinate 4,664, forward strand.
GCTACCTGCGCGGTGGATATCCAGACTTTCTGACCGTGGACCACGTATTTGTCGCCCTGGCGCACCGCGCGGGTCTTGAGTTTGGAAGTGTTGAGGCCGGCATTGGGCTCGGTGACGCCAAAGCAGGCCTTGACTTCGCCCTTGGCGATGGGGGGCAGCATGCGGCGCTTCTGCTCTTCATTGCCGAAGGCTGCGACCGGCATCATGCCGAACACGTTGATGTGTACCGAAGAACATCCACTCAGGCACGCGCCGGATTCGGCGACGGTTTGCATCATCAACGCCGCTTCCTGCACGCCAAGCCCTGCGCCACCATATTCCTCGGGAATTGCCAGCCCCAGCCAGCCCGCGTCGCCCATGGCGCGGTAGAAGTCGTGGGGGAACATGCCGTCCGCGTCGCGTTCGAGCCAGTAGCTTTCGGGGAAACGGGCGCAAAGGTCCTTGACGGCCGCCCGGATCGACTGGTGTTCTTCGCTCAGTTCAAAGTTCATGTGTTTCAGAATCGAATTCAGGAAGCGGGGCTGTGTGCGATGAGGAACGTCAGCGTCCCTTCCAGCGCGGTGCGCGCTTCTCGACAAAAGAAAGCGGCCCTTCCTGGGCGTCTTCGCTCAAGTAAACGGACTCGAAAAGGCGCTGCGCCGCGCGCAGCCCGGCAGAACGTCCCATTTCGGTGGAGAGGTACACGAGCTCGCGTGCGGCCTTGACGGTGAGGGGGGCATTGGCTGCGATGCCGCGTGCCATGTCGAGGGCGCGCTCCAGCAGTTGGTCGTGTGCAACCACCTCATTCACATAGCCCAGGGCCATCGCGCGCTGCGCGCTCAGGGGTTTGGCGGTGAGCAGCACTTCCATCATGATGCGCTGGGGCAGCATGTGGATGAGGGGCGCGGCCCATGGCATGCCGCGGCCCACCTTGGCTTCCGTAATGCCGAATGCCGCATGCTCGGAAGCGATGCACAGGTCGCACATCTGCGCGAACAGCCATCCCCCCGCCAGTGCAATGCCGTTCACGGCAGCGATGGTCGGCTTGCTGATATGCACCACGTCCCCGAGCACGGGCAGCATGTCGCGCGGCGGAACCTTGAGCTTCATCGCAGCGGCGGTTTTGAGGTCCATGCCTGCGCAGAAGGCCTTATCGCCGCTGCCGGTGAGAATGCCCACGCGCAGCGCGTCATCGGTTTCGAGCATGTGCCAAGCCTGGCGCAGGCCATCCATCACGCCCTCGTTGATGGCATTGCGCTGCGCGGGCCGGTCCATCGTGATGATGGCGATGGCGCCATCGACCACCTGAAAGTCGATTTCATCGTTCAGCTTCATTGGCCACTCCAGGATGCGCGGGCCCTTTCGGCATCGGTGCTGCCGTCCTTCTGGGCGGATTCACCGGGTGCCATGGCGGCTCCTGCGGCCAGCATGGCGTCGATCTGCTCGGGCGCGTAGCCCATCTCCGCCAGTACTTCGCGCGTATGCTGGCCGAGCGTGGGCGCATGGCGGGGCGGGGCGGGTTTATGGTTCTGCCACGTCATTGGCATGCGCATGGTGCGGATCGGGCCTTCGCTCGGGTGCTCCACCACCGAGAAGAAGCCCGTGGCCGCCAGATGGGGGTCGTCCAGTACGCTCAAAAGACTGTGCATGGGCATGGAAGGCACGTCGGCGCGCTCCAGCAGTGCCATCCATTCGGCAGTGGTCCGTTCTTGAAAGATCGATGCCAGCGTGCCGTACACGTGGTCGATGTTTTTGGAGCGCGCGCTGTAGCTGGCGAAACGGGCATCGTCCGCCATCAGCGATTCACGCCCGATTTCGCGCAGGAAGTCGGCCCACTGCTTGTCGGTATAGATCAGCGCGCAGACATAGCCGTCTTGGGTTTGGTACGGTCGGCGCTCCGGCGACAGTTGGCGCGCATAGCCGCCGGCATCGAGCGGGGGCTCAAAGCTCAGGCCGCCCAGGTGGTCGCCCAGCACGAACGCCACCATGGTCTCGAACATGGGGATGTCAACCCGGTCGCCGAGCCCCGTGCGCTCGCGGGCGAGCAGGCTGGCAACGATGCCGCTGACGCCCGTTAGCCCCACGATGCGGTCGGCCATCGCCGTGGGGACGTAGCGCGGTATGCCGCCCGATGCCTGTGCTATCAGGTGCGAAAGCGTGGCGGCACCCTGGATCAGGTCGTCATACGCCGGGCGCGCGGCATAGGGCCCGTCCTGCCCGAAACCGAACAGGCCCGCATAGACGATGCGCGGGTTGAGGGCAGACACCTCCTCGTAGCTCAGGCCGAGGCGCGCCATGGCTTGTGGGCGCACGTTGTACATCAGTACATCGGCGTCGGCCAGCATGCGTTTGAGCGCGGCCAGGCCCTCGGGATTCTTCAGGTCCAGAACGACGCTGCGCTTGTTGCGGTTGGCGTTGAGATAGACGGGCCCCATGCCTTCGTGCCGGGCGGGGCCGATCTGCCGCACCAGGTCTCCCCTTGGTGCCTCGACTTTGATGACATCGGCTCCCATGTCGCCCAGCGCCTGGGATGCAAACGGCCCCATCAGCACCGATGTCATGTCGATGACCCGTATGCCCGCGAGCGGACCGGATGCGCCGGAGGTGACGGGGCTCATGGGCTGCATGTTTGTTTCTGCTATTGTTCCTGTATGTGAACAAATCATACGCATACAAGAATGATTCGACAATGCCTCGATCCACGGGATTACCCTGGTCTCGGTGCCAGGGGCGGGGCGCGGTTTAATGGAGGCCCGCTGCATCCCGGCCCTCAAAAAGCTACCGTGAACGTCAAACAAGCCGCCAACGTCCTCGACCTGCTCGAATACTTCGCGGAACACCAACGCCCGGCGAGCCTGGCAGAAATTTCCCGCCACTTCGGCTGGCCCCGTTCGAGCACTTTCAACCTTCTGGGCACGCTCATCAACCGGGGATTTCTTTACGAGCCGCGGGCCAAGGCGGGGTACTATCCCGCGCCCGTCTGGGCTGCGCTGACCAGCCGGATCGAGGAGGCCCAGCCAGTGCCGCCCGGGATCCGGGAACTGCTGCAGGCGTTGGTGGACGTGACTGGCGAGACGGCAGTGCTGGCCGTGGCCAGTGGTTCTCACGCACTGTTCATCGAGACCGTCGAATCACCCCATTCGGTTCGCTATGCGGCGCCGACGGGCAAGCGGGTGCCGCTGCATGTGACGGCAACGGGCCGTGCGCTGATCTCGCAGATGGCGGCAGAAGAGCGTGCATCGTTTCTGCGCAAGGCGGAGTTCGAGCGCTACACAGGCACCACGTTGATGAGCCCCGAGGCCGTGGAAGAGGAGATCGCGGCATCGCAGGAGCGTGGCTGGTTCGCCGGCAATGCGGAATTCACGCAGGACCTGGGCGGGGTGGCGCTTCCCTTTGAAGTGGGGGCGCGGCGTTTCGCCCTGCTGGTTGCCGGGCCGACCTTCCGGGTTGGAGACCGGCTGGAGGCCCTGGCCGCGACACTGCGTCAGCACTTGCAGTCCTACCTTTCCCGGCAGGCAGACCTGGCCTGAAAACCCATGGTGACGTGTCCCGCCGCCCGATGTGCATCAAGGGCCCGTACATCGCACAGCGCTTCCCCCAGCCACGCCGCCACGCCGCGCTGCGATGCCGTGGACGCGCTGCGCGGCCTGGCCATGGTGTGGATGACGGCTTTCCACTTCTGCTTTGACCTGAGCCACCTGGGTTTCTGGCCGCAGGACTTTCGCGCCGATCCGTTCTGGACGATGCAGCGCACGGCCATCGTGAGCCTGTTTCTTTTCTGCGCGGGGCTGGGGCAGTCCATCGCGCTGCACCAGGGCCAGGGCTGGGCGCGGTTCGGGCGGCGCTGGGTGCAGATTGCGGGCTGCGCCTTGCTGGTGACGGCGGGCTCGTTCGTGATGTTCCCCCGCAGTTTCATCTACTTCGGCGTGCTGCACGGCATGGCGGTGATGCTGCTCGTTGCCCGCTGCACGGCGGGGTGGGGGCGCTGGCTGTGGCTGGCGGGGCTGGTGGCGTTGGCGCTGCCCCCCATCGCGCAGCATTGGCTGGCAGGCGCCTGGGCCGAGGCCGCGCCCTGGTTCAATGGACGGGCGCTCAACTGGCTGGGGCTGGTGTCGCGCAAGCCGTTCACCGAGGATTACGTGCCCGTGCTGCCGTGGCTGGGCGTGCTGTGGTGGGGACTGGCGTGCGGGCAGTGGTTGCTGATGCGGCGGCCCAGGTGCCTGCAACGGCCTGTGCCTGTGGTCTTCAAGCCGCTGGCGGTGCTGGGGCGCTGGAGCCTGAGCTACTACATGGCGCACCAGCCCGTGCTGATTGGCCTGCTGATGGTCGTCGCCTGGATGCGGTAGCCCATAAAAAAACGCGGCCCGGGAGCCGCGTTTTCAACGGGGGAACCGCCAGTTACTCGATCTTGGCCTTGGCGCGCAGCTCTTCCTGGAACTTGGCGAGCTTTTGCTGTTGCAGTTGCTGGGCGACCTGGGGCTTGACCTCTTCCAGCTTGGGCAATTGGGCCTGGCGCACGTCGTCCAGGCGGATGATGTGCCAGCCGAACTGGCTCTTGACGGGTGCGTCGGTCATCTTGCCCTTTTCGAGCTTGATCAGTGCTTCGGTGAACTCGCTCACGTAGCTGGCGGGGTTGGCCCAGTCCAGGTCGCCGCCCTTGGCGCCGGAGCCGGGGTCCTTGGACTGCTTCTTGGCGATGTCCTCGAACTTGGCGCCTTTCTTGATGGAGGCAATGATGGCCTTGGCGTCGGCTTCCTTCTCTACCAGGATGTGGCTGGCCTTGTATTCCTTGCCGCTGTTGGCGGCCACGAACTTGTCGTACTCGGCCTGGATCTCGGCGTCGGTCACGGGGTTGTTCTTCTGGTAGTCGGTGAACAGCTCGCGGATCAGCAGAGTCTGGCGGGCCAGTTCCATTTGGGCCTTGTAGTTTGCGGAGCCCTCCAGGCCGCGCTTTTGCGCTTCCTGCATGAAGATTTCGCGGGCGATGACCTCTTCCTTGATCTGGCCTTCAACGTCGGGCGTCACGGGGCGGCCCGAGCGCTCCAGTTGCTGCCGCAACAACTCGGCGCGTTCCTTGGGCACGGCCTTGCCGTTGACGATGGCAATGTTCTGAGCGGAAACGGGCAGGGCCAACGTGCCCAGCACGGCAGCGGCCACGAGGCCGGACAGGAGCTGTTTCTTCATGCGGAATCCAAAAAAGAGAGGAGGGGATTGGATGATTACCGGCCAATGCGAAAGTTGCACCGGTTCAGAGAACTTCGATGGCGAGGGCGTGAATGCCTTGGTCCATCAATTCGCGCAGCGCATCATACACAAGGCGGTGCTGCGCCACGCGGGGCTTTTCGGTAAAGAAAGGTGACGCGATGCGCACGCGGAAATGGGTGCCAAAGCCGGTGCCGTTGGCGCCCGCGTGGCCCTGGTGTTGCCAGCTTTCGTCCAGCACTTCGAGGGCCGCCGGTGCCAGCCGGGCGGTCAGGGCGTCGTGTATCCGGTGGGCAAGGGGTGCGTTGTTCATCATGCGGCGGGCTCGTCGTCGTCCTTGAGGTGGGGTGCGATGTAGATGCCCTGGCCTATCAGAAAGACCAGCGGGAAGACGTAGCCCCAGAGCTTGAAGTCCACCCACGCCTCGGTGCTGTAGTTGAGCACCACGTAGGCGTTGATGGCCGACATGAAGGCGCAGTACGCGATCCAGGCGACGGTAAGGCGTGTCCACACCGTGTCGGGCAGGGCCAGCTGGCCGCCCAGCAGCATCTTCAGAAAGTTCTTTTTCAGCGCCCACAGCGCCACGGCCAACGCCAGGGCCATGGCGCCGTAGAGCACCGTGGGCTTCCACTTGATGAAGCGGTCGTCCTGCAGCACCAGCGTGAGCGTGCCGAACAGCAAAATCAGCACCAGCGTGGCCTTGTGCATGGTCTGCAGGCGGCGGTCGATGGCGTAGATCAGCCCCATTTGCGCCACGGTGGCGGCCATCAGCACGGCGGTGCCCACGTAGATGCCGTAGAACTTGTAGGCCCCGAAGAACAGCAGGATGGGGAGGAAGTCGATCAGGATGCGCATAGAGGGGGGAATCAGGTGGGTTCGAAGTCCAGCGAGGCGGAGTTCATGCAGTAGCGCAGCCCCATGGGGGCCGGGCCGTCCTCGAACACGTGGCCCAGGTGGGCGCCGCATTGTGTACACACCGTCTCGGTGCGCACCATGCCGTGGCTGCGGTCCACGATTTCGGTGATGGTGCCCGGCATGGCCTGGGAGAAGCTGGGCCAGCCGCAGCCTGCGTCGAACTTGGTGGCGGAGTCGAACAATTGGGCGCCGCAGCAGATGCAGTGGTAGCTGCCGTCGGCCCAATGCGTTTCGTATTTGCCGGTGAAGGGCCGTTCGGTGGCGGCGCGGCGCGTGACCTGGAAGGCGCCGGGCTCGGCCCCCTTGGCCTGCAGCAGGGCCTGCCATTCGGCGTCGGTCTTGTGGATGGGGTAGGTCATGATGAGCAACTGATCTCGATGGAGGATGCCCAGTCGGGCGGGAAGGCAGCGTAGGCGTCGTGGCCCGGGTGCTCGTCGAAGGGATTTTCCAGCAGCCGCTGCAGGGTTTGGAGTTCGCCGAAGTCGCCGAGTTTCGCGGCGCGGATGGCCTGCTCGCCCAGGTGGTTGCGCAGCACGAACTTGGGATTGGTTTTAAGCATCAAATTGGCCGCTAGCGCCCGTCCACTAAGCACGAGCAGCTCTGAATACGATAGCAACCAGGCATCAAAGGCCGCACGGTCGGCGAACAGGTCGCGCACGGGCTCGAAGTCGCCGCTGCCCACGGCGTGCGACAGGCGGCGCCAGAAGATGGTGTAGTCCACGCTGCCCTGGGCCAGCAGCCGCAGGATGCCGTCGATCAGCACGCCGTCGCCGTCGCGGGCTTCGGCCAGCCCCAGCTTGGCGCGCATGCGGGCCATGAACTCGGCGGGGAAGAGGGTCTTGTACGGCTCCAGCGCGGCGCGGGCTTGCTCGTCGTCACCGATCAGCGGCAGCAGCGCCTGGGCCAGGCAGTGCAGGTTCCAGTACGCCACGTTGGGCTGGCGGTTGTAGGCGTAGCGGCCCTGCGTGTCGCTGTGGTTGCAGACGTGGCCGGGCACGAAGGCATCCAGGAACTGGAAGGGGCCGTAGTCGATGGTCAGGCCCAGGATGCTCATGTTGTCGGTGTTCATCACCCCGTGGCAAAAGCCCACGGCCTGCCACTGCGCCATCAGGCGCGCGGTGCGTTCGCTCACGGCTTGCAGCAGGGCGGCGTAGGGATGGCTGTCATCGCGGCACTGCGGGTAGTAGCGGTCGATCACGTAGTCGGCCAGGGCCCGCAGCTGCGCGTGCTGGCCGCTGGCGGCAAAGTGCTCGAAGTGGCCGAAGCGGATGAAGCTCTGCGCCACGCGCGTGACCACGGCGGCGGTTTCGACCTCCTCACGCCGAACGGGCGCGGGCGAGCCGGTGATGCACAGCGCCCGCGACGTGTGTACGCCCAGGGCGTGCATGGCCTCGCTGCACAAAAACTCGCGGATGCTGGAGCGCAGCACCGCGCGCCCGTCGCCCATGCGGGAATAAGGTGTGCGGCCCGCGCCTTTCAGTTGCACCTCGTGCCCGCAGGTCGTCTCGCCCAGCAGGATGGCGCGCCCGTCGCCCAACTGCCCGGCCCAGATGCCGAACTGGTGGCCGCTGTACACGCTGGCCAGGGGCCGGGCACCGGCGGGCAACTGGTTGCCGGTGAATGCCTGCAGGGCCTCGTCGCTGCGCAGTTGCCGCACGTCCAGGCCGATCAGCCGCGCGACGCCGTCGCTCGTGCCTACCCAATAGGGATCGGGCAGGGGCGTGGGGCGCAGTTCGGTGAAAAAGTCGGGGCCCAGGGTGGCGAATCCGTGTTTCCAGTCCAGCCCCAGGTCGGCAGTGCTCGCTTGCATGGGGCCGATTGTCTCGCACCGGCCCGGCACCCTGCGCTACGATGGCCGCCCCAATCACCACAACATCCAAGGAGCACACATGCTGGGCCTCATGCAGAGCCAACCGCTGCTGATTTCGTCGCTGATCGAGTTCGCCGAACGCCACCACGGCGACGCCGAAATCGTCTCCCGCCGGGTCGAGGGCGACATCCACCGCTACACCTACCGCGACCTCTCCGCGCGGGCGCGCCGTCTGGCCAACGCGCTGGACGCGCTCGGGCTGCAGTTCGGCGACCGCGTGGCCTCGCTGGCCTGGAACGGCTACCGCCACATGGAGATGTACTTCGGCGTCTCCGGCTCGGGCCGCGTGCTGCACACCATCAACCCGCGCCTGCACCCCGAGCAGATCGCCTGGATCGTCAACCATGCCGAAGACCAGGCGCTGTGCTTCGACATGACCTTCCTGCCGCTGGTGCAGGCCGTGCATGCCAAGTGCCCCACGGTAAAGAAGTGGGTGGCGCTGTGCGACGCCGACAAGCTGCCCGCGGACACCGGCATCCCGGGCCTCACGAGCTACGAGGCATGGATCGGCGCGCAGTCCGCCGACTACGCCTGGCCCCAGTTCGACGAGAACACCGCGTCGAGCATGTGCTACACCAGCGGCACCACGGGCAACCCCAAGGCCGCGCTGTACAGCCACCGCTCCACCGTGCTGCACGCCTATGCTTCGGCGCTGCCCGACGTGATGTGCCTGTCGGCACGCGACTCGGTGCTGCCCGTGGTGCCCATGTTCCACGTCAACGCCTGGGGCATTCCGTACTCGGCGGCGCTCACCGGCTGCAAGGTGGTGTTCCCCGGCCCGGGCATGGACGGCAAGTCGATCTACGAACTCATCGAGGCCGAGAAGGTGACCTACGCCGCCGGCGTGCCCACCGTGTGGCAGATGCTGCTGGGCCACATGGCGCCGAACCAGCTCAAGTTCAGCACCTTGACGCGCACCGTCATCGGCGGCTCGGCCTGCCCGCCCGCCATGATCACGGCCTTCCAGGACCAGTACGGCGTGGAAGTGCTGCACGCTTGGGGCATGACCGAGATGAGCCCGCTGGGCACGCTGTGTACGCTCAAGAACAAGCACCTGTCGCTGCCTGCCGAGGAGCAGATGAAGATCCGCCTCAAGCAGGGCCGCTGCATCTTCGGCGTGGACATGAAGATCGTCGGCGCCGACGGCAACGAACTGCCCTGGGACGGCAAGACCTACGGCGACCTGCTGGTGCGCGGCCCCTGGATCGTGGACAGCTACTACAAGCTCGATGGCGCCAGCCCGCTCATCCAGGACGCGCAGGGCCGGGGCTGGTTCCCCACCGGCGACGTGGCCACCATCGACGCCGACGGCTTCATGCAGATCACCGACCGCAGCAAGGACGTGATCAAGTCCGGCGGCGAATGGATCAGCTCCATCGACATCGAGAACATCGCCATGGCACACCCGGCCATTGCCATGGCGGCCTGCGTGGGCATGCCGCACCCCAAGTGGGACGAGCGCCCCATCGTCGCCGTGGTCAAGAAGCCCGGCGCCGAGGTCACGCGCGAGGAGCTGCTGGCGTTCTACGAAGGCAAGACCGCCAAGTGGCAGATCCCCGACGACGTGGTGTTCGTCGAGGCGATTCCGCTCGGAGCCACCGGCAAGATGCTCAAGACCAAGCTGCGCGAGCAGTTCCAGGGCTACAAGCTGCCGGGCCTCTGAAGCTGGCTTTTGCACCGTGGCGGTGCGCGGGGGCGCGTCGCCGCAGTCGCTGGTGCGACGCCGCTAGGGGTAGTCCCTGAGCGTCGCTCTTGTTGCAACGCGGTACGCTGCGCGCATTGATTCACAAGGAGACGATAACCATGAAGTTCGCTATGAAGGCTGTAGCAGCCTCGGTAATCCTGGCAAGCGCTGGCGCGGCTTTCGCTCAAAAGGGCGAGACCGTGAAGATCGCCTGGCTGGACCCGCTTTCCGGCCTGATGGCGGCCGTGGGGACGAACCAGCTCAAGAGCTACCAGTTCGTCGCCGAGGAGTTCAACAAGAAGAACAATTCCGGCGTCAAATTCGAGATCATCGGCATCGACAACAAGCTCAGCCCGCAAGAGACCACCGCCGCGCTGCGCTCGGCCATGGACCAGGGTGCGCGCTACGTGGTGCAGGGCAACGGCTCGGGCCCCGCGCTGGCCATCATGGACGCGCTGGAAAAGCACAACGCCCGCAACCCCGGCAAGGAAGTGGTGTACCTGAACTACGCCGCCGTGGACCCTGACCTGACGAACAGCAAGTGCAGCTACTGGCACTTCCGCCTGGATGCCGACACGTCCATGAAGATGGAAGCGCTGACCACCTTCATGAAGGACGTTCCCGAGATCAAGAAGGTCTATCTCATCAACCAGAACTACGCGCACGGCCACCAGGTCGCCAAGTACGCGAAGGAAATGATGAAGCGCAAGCGCCCCGACGTGGAGTTCGTGGGCGACGACCTGCACCCGCTGGCCCAGGTGCGCGACTTCTCGCCCTACATCGCCAAGATCAAGGCTTCGGGTGCTGACACGGTGATCACCGGCAACTGGGGCTCCGACCTGGCGCTGCTGCTCAAGGCCGCCAACGACGCGGGCCTGAACAACGTCAAGTTCTACACCTACTACGGCGGCGTCACGGGCAGCCCCACCGCCATGGGTGCGGCGGCTGCGGGCCGCGTGTACATGGTGTCCTATGCCCACGCCAACCTGCCGGGCGAGTTCAGCCGCCTCGTGGCCGACTACAAGAAGAAGTTCAACGACGACTTCTATACCGGCTCCGTGGTTCACGCCTTCTCCATGCTGGATGCGGCGTTCGTGAAGACCAAGTCCACCGACCCGGTCAAGGTTGCCGCCGCGCTGGAGGGCCTGAAGTTCAAGAGCTTCAACGGCGAAGTCGAGATGCGCAAGGCCGACCACCAGCTCCAGCAGGGCCTGTTCATCTCCAAATGGGAGAAGGCTGGCGGCAAGTACCCGCTGGACTCGGAGAACACCGGCCACACCTTCGTGCCCGTGAAGTACTACGAGCCCTACGTGGCCAGCACGCCCACGTCGTGCCAGATGAAGCGTCCGTAAGGCCGCCCGTGGCACGCAACGAGGCCCGATTCTTCTCGGGCCTTTTTTTTATACCCCTGAGAGGCTTCGATGAATCTTGAGTTTTTCGTGATCTCCCTGCTGAACGGGGTGGCCTATGGGCTGCTGCTGTTCATGCTGAGTTCGGGCCTCACGCTCATCTTCAGCATGATGGGCGTGCTGAACTTCGCGCATGCCAGCTTCTACATGCTGGGAGCGTACTTCGCATATACGCTTTCGGGCATCGTGGGGTACTGGCCTGCGCTGTTCATCGCGCCGCTGCTCGTGGGCGGGCTGGGGGCGCTGTTCGAGCGCTTCAGCCTGCGCCGCGTACACAAGTTCGGCCACGTGCCCGAACTGCTCGTGACCTTCGGGCTTTCCTACCTGGTCCTGGAGCTGGTGCAACTCGTGTGGGGCCGTGCCACGGTGCCCTATGAACTGCCTGCGCAGCTGCAAGGCCCGCTCTTTACGCTGTACGGCACGCAGTTTCCCAAGTCGCGCTCGTTCGTGATGTTCGTGGCGGTGCTCATGCTCGTGTCGGTGTGGCTGCTGCTCACGCGCACGCGCATCGGCCTGGTCATTCAGGCCGCGCTCAAGCACCCTGACATGGTGGAGGCGCTGGGTCACAACGTGCCGCGCGTGTTCATGATGGTGTTCGGCGGCGGTTGCGCGCTCGCGGGGCTGGCGGGCGTCATCGGCGGCAACACCTACGTCACCGAGCCGGCCATGGCCATGTCGGTGGGCTCCATCATCTTCGTGGTGGTGGTGGTGGGCGGCATGGGCTCGCTGGCGGGCGCCTTCCTGGCATCGCTGCTCATCGGCATCGTGCAGACCTTTGCCGTGGCGCTGGACCACTCGCTGGCAGGCGCATTGGGCGCCATGGGCGTGCAGGTGGGCGAGCAGACATTCGGTTGGCCGCTGCTCAAGCTCACGATCTCGCAGATCGCTCCCATCCTGCCGTACCTGTTCCTGGTGCTGATCCTGATCTTCCGCCCCAAGGGCCTGCTCGGTACCCGTGAGGATTGAACGCCATGACTTCCGCAACTTCACCCTCCACCGCGCACGACCGGGTCAAGCCTTTGAACATCGGTCGTCTCGTGGTCTGGACGCTGTTCGCCCTGGCCCTGGCCGTGGCGCCGCACCTGTTCACAAGCAGCCTGGCGCTGACCATGCTCTCGCAGATCGGCTACCTCATCATCATCTGCCTGTCCTACAACATGCTGCTGGGGCAGGGCGGCATGCTGAGCTTCGGCCACGCCGTCTATACCGGGCTCGGGTCGTTCATCACAGTGCATGCCATCCAGATGGCGAGCAAGGGCGAGCTGCCCATTCCGCTGTGGCTCATGCCCATCGTGGGCGGGTTGGCGGGCATGTTCTTCGCCACCGTGCTGGGCTTCGTCACCACCAAGAAGTCGGGCACCACCTTTGCCATGATCACCATGGGCATTGGCGAACTGGTGGCGGCAATGGCGCTGATGTTCCCCGAGTTCTTCGGTGGCGAGGGCGGCATCACCATCGACCGGGTGTACGGCAAGCCGCTGTTCGGGCTGAACTTCGGCTCCGGACTGCAGGTGTATTACCTGATCGCGGTGTACTGCTTCATCTGCACGGCGCTGATGTTCGCCTTTACCGGCACTCCGCTGGGCCGCATTCTGAACGCCGTGCGCGACAACCCCGAGCGCGTGGAGTTCATCGGCTACAACACGCAGCGCGTGCGCTACTTCGCCTTCATCATCGCGGGCTTCTTCGCGGGGGTGGGCGGGGCGCTGGCGGCGATCAACTTCGAAATCGTCACAGGTGGCGACAGCCTGAGCGTGCTGCGCTCGGGCGGCTACCTGCTGTTCACCTTTCTGGGCGGGGCCACGTTCTTCTTCGGCCCCATCATCGGCGCGGTGCTGCTGGTGTTCGCATCCATCCTGCTGTCGGAGCTGACCAAGGCCTGGCTGCTCTACCTGGGCCTGGTGTTCCTGTTCATGGTGATGTACGCGCCCGGCGGTATTGCCAGCCTGATCATGATGAACCTGCGCGTGGCCAAGTACGGCAAGCTGCGCACCCTGGCGTTGCCCTACCTGGGCCTGGCCGTCGGGGCGGTGCTGGCGGTGCTGGGGGCGGCCGCGATGATCGAGATGACCTACCACCTGCAGCTCAACGCCGCCCTGGGGCCGGAGCTGAAGTTCATGGGCACGACGATCAATGCCCAGGCGCTGTCGTCCTGGGTTGTCGCGGGTGTCCTGTTCGCCGTGGGTGTGGGCGTGCTGGAGGTGTTTCGCCGCCGTTTCGCGCGGCAATGGGGCGCCATCCAGGAATACATCGAGCACGAGACCAAACGCGGGGAGGCGCACTGAATGACCCACGACAACGCAACTGCGAACAACGCCAGCGGCTACGCGCTGGAGCTGCGCGACCTGCGCAAGTCCTTCGGCAAGACCGAGATCATCCGGGGCGCCAACCTGGCCGTGCAGGCCGGTGAGCGCGTGGCCGTCATCGGCCCCAACGGCGCGGGCAAGAGCACACTGTTCAACCTGATCAGCGGTCGCTTCGGCCCCACCAGCGGCGAGGTGCTGCTGCACGGCGCGCGCATCGATGGCATGAGGCCCTACGAGATCAACCGCATGGGCCTGTCGCGCAGCTTCCAGATCACCAACATCTTCCCCAAGCTGTCGGTGTTCGAGAACCTGCGCTGCGGCGTGCTGTGGAGCCTGGGCTACCGCTACGCCTTCTGGCGCTTTCTGTCGCAACTGCACGACGCCAACCAGCGCGCCGAGCAGCTCATGGAGATGATCCACCTGGAGAAGAAGCGCGACACGCTGGCGATCAACCTCACCTACGCCGAGCAGCGCGCGCTGGAGATCGGCGTGACCATCGCGGGCGGCGCCAGCGTGATCCTGCTGGACGAGCCCACGGCCGGCATGAGCAACAGCGAGACTGCGCGTTTCATCCGCCTCATCAAGGAGGTGACCGAGGGCCGCACCCTGCTGACCGTGGAGCACGACATGGGCGTGGTCTTCGGCCTGGCCGACAAGATCGCGGTGGTGGTCTATGGCGAGGTGATCGCCTTCGACACGCCCGAGAACGTGCGCGCCAACCAGCGTGTGCAGGAGGCCTACCTGGGCTCCGTCATCGCAGCGCAGCAGGAAGGGGGGCACTGATGCTGAAAATCGACAACCTGCATGCCTATTACGGCAAGAGCCACGTGCTGCACGGCGTTTCCTTCGACGTGCAGCCCGGCGAGATCGTCGCGCTGCTGGGCCGCAACGGCTCGGGCCGCTCCACCACCGCCAAGGCCATCATGGGCCTGGTGCACTGGGAGGGCTCGCTCGACTGGAAGGGCCAGAGCCTCGCGGGCAAGAAAGCCTACGAGATCGCGCATCTGGGGCTGGGCTACGTGCCCGAGAGCCGCGACGTGTTCCCCAACCTCACCGTTCACCAGAACCTGCTTCTGGGCCAGAAGGGCAATGGCAAGGGAAGCCGCTGGAGCTTCGACGACATGTACGCCATGTTCCCGCGCCTGAAGGAGCGCCAGCATACCGAGGCGGGCGTGATGTCCGGCGGCGAGCAGCAGATGCTCACGCTGTGCCGCACGCTCATGGGCGACCCGGACCTCATCATCATCGACGAGCCTACCGAGGGCCTGGCGCCCAAGATCGTGGAGCTGGTGGGCGAGTACCTGCTCAAGCTCAAGCAAAAAGGCATCTCGGTGCTGCTCATCGAGCAGAAGCTCACCATCGCCATGACCATCTCCGACCGCGCCCTGGTCATGGGCCACGGCAGCATCGTGTTCGACGGTACGCCGGACAGCCTGCGTGCCGACACGGCCATCCGCAAGGAATGGCTTGAAGTCTGACCCCCTTTGCGCTGTTGGCCACCAAGGCGGTCGTGAAGAAACAAGAGGAGACAACCATGAGCCATATCTTTGAGGGTCTGAAGGTCATTGACTGCAGCAGCTATATCGCCGCCCCCGGGGCGGCAACGGTGCTGTCCGACTTCGGTGCCAACGTCATCAAGATCGAGCCGCCCGGCGCGGGCGATGCGGGGCGCAACCTTTCACGCCTGCCCGGCGCGCCCTCTGCGCCCCATTTGTATGGCTGGCTGCTGGACAACCGCAACAAGCGCGGCATGGCACTCGATCTGGCCAAGCCCGAGGCCCAGGATGTGCTGCACAAACTGGTGGCCACGGCGGACGTGTTCATCACCAACTTTCCGCATGCCGTGCGCAAGAAACTCAATCTGGGCTACGACAAGCTCTCGGCACTGAACGACAGGCTGATCTACGCCTCGTTCACCGGCTACGGGGAGAGCGGGGACGAAGCCTCCAAGCCCGGTTTCGACATGACGGCCTACTGGGCGCGGTCCGGCCTGATGGACGGCGTGCGCGCCGAGGCAGCGGCCCAGCCCGCACGCGCGCTGACGGGCATGGGCGACCACCCGTCCGCCATGTCGCTGTTTGGCGCCATCATGGTGGGGCTGTACCAGCGTGACCGCACGGGGCGGGGCATGCAGGTGGGGTCGTCGCTGATCGCCAACGGCATCTGGGCCAACGGCTTCATGGTGCAGGCCGCGCTGTGCGGAGCCACCTTCACGCCCCGGCCGCCCCGCGAGAAGCTGTTCAACGCGCTGACCATTCAGTACCGCTGCCGCGACGACCGCTGGCTCATCCTCACCATCCTCAACGAAGACCGCCACTGGCCGGTGCTGGCCAAGTGCCTGGGCCGCGAAGACTGGCTGACCGACCCGCGCTTTTTGACCCAGCGCGACCGCTTCAAGCACGCGACCGTGCTGATTGCCGAACTGGACGCGGCCTTCGCCACGCGCGACCGCGCCGAGTGGTGCGACATCCTGACCGAGGCCGGCATCGTGTTCGAGATCGTCGCCAGTCCGGACGACGCAGCGAAGGACAAGCAGGCCATCGCCGCCGGTGTGCTGGTGCCGTTCGAGAACGACACCATGATGACCATCAGCAGCCCCTTCTATGTGGAGGGCGCCGCCAAGGTCGCACCGCGCAAGGCTCCGGACGTGGGTCAGCACACCGACGACATCCTGCGCGGCGCGGGCTTCGACGAAGCTGAAATCGCACAGCTGCACGAGGCCAAGATCGTGTTCTGAAGCGCCGGGCAGGCCGCGCCACGCGACTGCCGCCCGCCGGTGCATGTTGCGGCAGGGTTTGTCCCGCTTGAGACAAACCCATGCTGCAAAGCAGCACAAACCTTCCTACAATGAATTCGCACGGTCGTACTATTTTCGATCGTGCTTCTTTTTTCATCACCGTCCCAAGGAATCGCAGCATGACCGCTGAATACCAAGTCCACGGCAATGTGGCCGTGATCACGATGGCCAATCCTCCCGTCAACGGGCTGGGCCTCTCCACGCGCGTCGGCATCGTCCAGGGTTTGGAAAAGGCCAATGCCGACGCAAACGTCAAGGCCATCGTCGTCACGGGTGCGGGTGCCGCGTTCTCCGGCGGGGCGGACATCAAGGAGTTCGGCACCGACAAGTCGCTGCAGGAGCCCAACCTGCTGTCGGTCATCCTCGCCATCGAGAATTCGGCCAAGCCCGTGGTCGCAGCCGTGCATTCGGTCGCCATGGGCGGCGGGCTGGAACTGGCGCTGGGCTGCCACTACCGCATTGCGGCGCCCGGCTGCTCCATTGCCCTGCCCGAGGTAAAGCTGGGTCTCATCCCCGGCGCGGGCGGCACGCAGCGCCTGCCGCGCGTGATCGGAGTGGAAGCTGCACTCAACATGATCGTGAGCGGCGAGCCCGTCAAGAGCGAGATGATCGGCGCCGTACCCGGCCAGAAGCTGTTCGACAAGATGGCCGCGTCGCCCGAATCGCTGGCCGAGGAGGCCCTGGCGTTCGCCCAGAGCGTGGCCGAAGAACATGCCAAGGGCGGCCCGTTGCCGCTGGTGCGCAACCTGCCCTGCAAGCACCCGCAGGGTGATGCGTACTTCCAGTTCGCGCGCAACATGGTCAAGGGCATGGCCAAGAACTTCCCCGCGCCGGCCAAGTGCGTGGACGCGGTCGAGGCCGCCACGAAGAAGAAGTTCGCCGACGGCTTGGCCGTGGAGCGCGAGATCTTCATCAACCTGATGTGGACGCCCGAGTCCCGCGCGCTGCGCCACCTGTTCATGGCCGAGCGCGCCGCGAGCAAGATTCCCGACGTGCCGTCCGACACGCCCAAGCGCGACATCAAAAAGGTGGGCGTGATCGGCGCGGGCACCATGGGCGGCGGCATCTCCATGAACTTCCTGAACGCGGGCATCCCGGTCACCATTCTGGAGACCAAGCAGGAAGCGCTGGACCGCGGCGTCGGCGTCATCCAGAAGAACTACGAAGCCCAGGTCAAGAAAGGCAAGCTGAAGGCAGACAAGTACGAGCAGCGCATGGCCCTGCTGTCCACCACGCTGAACTACGACGACCTGAAGGACGCCGACCTGATCATCGAAGCCGTGTTCGAGCGCCTCGACGTGAAGGAGGCGGTGTTCAAGAAGCTGGACGAAATCGCCAAGCCCGGCGCCATCCTGGCGTCCAACACCTCCACGCTGGACGTGGACAAGATCGCTGCCTTCACCAAGCGCCCGCAGGACGTGGTGGGCATGCACTTCTTCAGCCCGGCCAACGTGATGAAGCTGCTGGAAGTGGTGCGCGGCAAGGAAACCGCCAAGGACGTGCTGGCCACCGTGATGCAGCTCGCCAAGAAGATCAAGAAGACGGCCGTGGTCTCGGGCGTGTGCGACGGCTTCATCGGCAACCGCATGATCGAGCGCTACAGCCAGCAGGCCGGCTTCCTGCTCGACGAAGGCTGCACGCCGCAGCAGGTGGACAAGGCCATCGAGAAGTTCGGCTTCGCCATGGGCCCGTTCCGCATGGGCGACCTGGCGGGCAACGACATCGGCTGGGAAATCCGCAAGCGCCGCGCGACCGACCCGCAGTTCGCCAGCATGAAATACAGCAAGACCGCCGACCTGCTGTGCGAAATGGGCCGCTATGGCCAGAAGACCGGCGCGGGCTGGTACGACTACCAGGCGGGCAAGCGCGACGCGATCCCGAACGCGCAAGTCGAGCAGATGATCGTGGACCACCGCAAGAGCCTGGGTATCACGCCGCGCAAGGTGAGCGACGAGGAAATCGTGCAGCGCCTGGTGTTCGCCCTGGTGAACGAGGGCGCGAAGATCCTGGAAGACGGCATCGCCAGCAAGGCGGGCGACATCGACATGGTGTACCTGACCGGCTACGGCTTCCCCATCCACCGTGGCGGCCCCATGAACTACGCCAACGAAGTGGGCCTGTTCAACGTGGTGGAGGCGATCAAGCGCTTCGCCAAGAACCCGCTGGACGACCCCGGCGCATGGGTCGTGTGCCCGCTGCTCGCCAAGCTGGCCGCCGAAGGCAAGTCCTTCTGACGCCCGCGCGTGCAACGAACCTCAACGAATAAAGGAATCCACATGACCTCCGCAGTGATCGTCTCCACCGCCCGCACCCCGCTCGCCAAGAGCTGGAAGGGCTCTTTCAACATGACCTATGGCCCCACGCTGGGCGCGCACGCCGTGCGGCACGCCGTGCAGCGCGCGGGCGTCGATGGCGCCGAGGTCGAAGACGTGATCATGGGCATGTCGCTGCCCGAAGGCACGCAGGGCGGCAACGTCGCCCGCCTGATCGCCACGCGCGCCGGGCTGCCCGTCACCACCTCGGGCCTGACCATCAACCGCTTCTGCTCGTCGGGCCTGCAATCCATCGCCCTGGCCGCCCAGCGCATCATTGCGGGCGAGAGCGACGTGCTGGTTGCGGGCGGGCTGGAGAGCATCTCCTGCGTGCAGCAGGAGGTGAACCAGCACATGGCCATCGACCCCGCGCTGATGGCGCAAAAGCCCGAGATCTACTGGAGCATGCTCCAGACCGCCGAGCAGGTCGCCAAGCGGTACAACATCAGCCGCGAGGCCATGGACGAATACGGCGCCGCCAGCCAGCAGAAAGCCTGCGCAGCGCAGGCCGCAGGCAAGTTCGACGACGAGATCGCCCCCATGACCACCATCATGGGCGTGGCCGACAAGACCCTGGGTCTGATCACCAAGGAAGTCACCGTCTCCAAGGACGAAGGCACGCGCGAAGGCACCACGGTGGAGGCCATCAGCGGCCTGCGCAGCGCGCTGCCCGGCGGCCTGGTGACCGCGGGCAACGCCAGCCAGTTCAGCGACGGCGCGGGCGCCTGCGTGCTGACCAGCGAGGACTACGCCAGCAAAAAGGGCCTCAAGCCCCTGGGCCGCTTCCTGGGCTTTGCCGTGGCGGGCTGCGAGCCGGACGAAATGGGCATCGGCCCCGTGTTCGCCATCCCCAAGGTGCTGAAAAAGCTGGGCCTGTCCATCAACGACATCGACCTGTGGGAGCTGAACGAAGCCTTCGCCGTGCAGGTGATCTACTGCCGCGACAAGCTGGGCATTCCCAATGACCGCCTGAACGTGAACGGCGGCGCCATCGCCCTGGGCCACCCCTACGGCGTCTCCGGCCAGCGCCTCACGGGCCATGCGCTCATCGAAGGCAAGCGCCGCGGTGCCAAGCGCGTGTGCGTGACCATGTGCATCGGCGGCGGCATGGGCGCTGCCGGCATCTTCGAGGTGCTGTAAACAATCCGGCCCCGTGGCTGGCACGCCCCGCGCAGGCTACAGGGTTTGCGCGGGGCGTTTTGCTTCTGTTTTTATAGCTGCTGGCGCTTGTCTGGCAAGCGCTAGATGCCAAAAATACCTATAGCTTTTGGCGTTTATCTACCCAGCCCTGCTTGCGCAGGCCATACGCGCAGCGCGCAATGCCTGGCGGCATGCGTGAAGTCCTTGTCCGTCGTGAGAAGCGTCAGGTCGTGGCGAATGGCCAGTTGCGCCAGCAGTGCGTCCACCGTGCCGATCTGCACGCCCGCCTGGCGGCAGGCATTGCGCAGGGCCGCGGCGGCGATATGGTCGTCACGATCCGGCTGGAGCAGGGGCAGGGCGGAGAACCGTTCGATGATCTGGGAGTGAGCCTTGGCACCTATGAAACCCTGCAAAAGCTCCTGAAGCACCAGCCCCGTCGTGACCACGACCTCGGCCCCGAACAAGGCATCCTGGAGTGCATGCACCTGCGGTTCGGTCGCCTGCGCGTCGCGGCGAAGGGCCAAAGACCAGACGCTGGTATCAACGAGCAGCGTCATTTGCCGCGCGACCGCTCGGCCTTGTAGTCGAAAGACGGATCCCACTCCAGCTTGCCCAGCAGGTCGGCAACGCGCCGCTGCTCGCGGCGGGCAATGAACTCCTGCAGGGCTTTGGTGACGGCGGCTTTCTTGGTGCGTTCGCCGCTCACTTGAAGGGCGCGGTCCAGAAGGGCAGGGTCGATAGCGAGGTTGGTAGCCATGTGTGCCTCCTTGTGCGGCAGTTTACACACCTCTTTTGCGGACGGCGCGGTCACCCAGTGGACATGCCCGGCCCGCCAGCATCCCGATAATTTCCCGTATGACCACCCTTCGCAACACCCTCGATTTCCTGCTCTACGACTGGCTCGACGCCGCCGCGCTCAGCGGTCGCGAGCGCTTTGCCGACCATTCCCGCGAGACCTTCGACGCCGTGCTCGACACCAGCGAGCGCATCGCCCGCGAGAAGTACGCGCCCTTCAACCGCCTCGTGGACACCGAGGAGCCGCGCACGGTGGCCGAGCCCGACGGCACGCTGCGCGTGGTGCTGCCCCAGGCCACTTACGACGCGCGCCAGGCGTATGCCGAATCGGGGCTGCTCTCCGCCGCGCAGGACTACGACATCGGCGGCATGCAGCTGCCCTACACGGTCGAGGCGGCGGCGGGCAGCTTCTTTGCGGTGGCGTCGATCAGCATCGGCTCGAACCTGCTCACCTCGGGCAACGCCAACCTGCTGATGGCGCACGGCACGGACATGCAGAAGAGCGTGTTCGCGGCCAATGAATTCAATGGC
Source organism: Acidovorax sp. (assembly GCF_047607405.1). Taxonomy (GTDB): domain Bacteria; phylum Pseudomonadota; class Gammaproteobacteria; order Burkholderiales; family Burkholderiaceae_C; genus Acidovorax. The sequence goes on from NZ_JASGDA010000102.1 coordinate 25,604, forward strand.
CGCTGGGCCGGCACCATGTGCCTGTCGGAGCCGCAGGCGGGCTCGTCGCTGTCGGACGTGGCCACGCGCGCCGTGCCGGACGGGGCGGGGCACGAGGCCGACCCGCTGGGCCCGCGCTACCGCCTGACCGGCAACAAGATGTGGATCAGCTCGGGCGACCACGAGCTGACGGAGAACATCGTCCACCTGGTGCTCGCCAAGATACCGGGACCGGACGGCAAGCCCGTGCCGGGCGTGAAAGGCATCTCGCTGTTCATCGTGCCCAAGAAGCTGGTGGACACCGAGGGCCAGTTGACCGGCGAGCGCAACGACGTGGCGCTGGCGGGCCTGAACCACAAGCTGGGCTGGCGCGGCACCACCAACACGCTGCTCAACTTCGGCGAGGGCAGGTACCCGGTGCGCGGCGGCGCGGGGGCCATCGGCTACCTGGTGGGCAAGCCCGGCGAGGGGCTGAAATGCATGTTCCACATGATGAACGAGGCGCGCATCGGCATCGGCATGGCCGCCACCATGCTGGGCCTGGCGGGCTACTACGCCAGCCTGGACTACGCCAAGAACCGCCCCCAGGGCCGGGCGATCAGCGCATCCGGCAAGGACGCCGCGCAGCCCCAGGTGCGCATCATCGAGCACGCCGACGTGAAGCGCATGCTGCTCGCGCAAAAGAGCTACGGCGAGGGCGCGCTGGCGCTCAACCTGTTCTGCGCGCGGCTGGTGGACGAGCAGCACACCGGCACGCCCGAGGCCGCCGACGAGGCGCGCCTGCTGCTGGAGGTGCTGACCCCCATCGCCAAGAGCTGGCCCAGCGAGTTCTGCCTGGAGGCCAATTCGCTCGCCATCCAGATCCACGGCGGCTACGGCTACACGCGCGACTTTCCGGTGGAGCAGTACTGGCGCGACAACCGCCTGAACATGATCCACGAGGGCACGCACGGCATCCAGGCCATGGACTTGCTGGGCCGCAAGGTGCTGATGGAAAACGGTCGGGGCCTGCAACTGCTGGCCGGGCGCATCAACGCCACCATCGAACGCGCCATCCAGGCGCCCGAGCTGGCCCCCTACGCCAATGCCCTGGGCAAGGCGCTGCAGGACGTGGGCGCCGCCACCAAGGCGGCCTGGGCCACGGGCCAGCCCGCCGAGGCGCTGGCCAACGCCGTGCCCTACATGCAGGCTTTCGGCCACATGGTGCTGGCCTGGATGTGGCTGGACGTGGCGCTGGCCACGCTGCGCCAGGATGCTACGCTTTCAGTAGCTGCCAGCGCAGGCAGAATGGGCGCTATGCGGTATTTTTACCATTATGAATTGCCCAAGATTGGCGCGTGGCTGCACGTGGTGAGCACGCGCGACGCCACCTGCGCGCAACTGCCCGAAGATGCCTTTTAAGGCCATGCCGCCCCTGGCAAATCACGCGCGCGACACGGCTGGCCCGTGCCGCGCAGCACAATGAACCGCACCCTCAAGGAGACGAACCCATGACGACCCGCACCATCCAACAACTGTTCGACCTGACCGGCAAGACCGCCCTGGTCACCGGCGGCTCGCGCGGCCTGGGCCTGCAACTGGCCCATGCCCTGGGCGAGGCGGGCGCCAAGGTCATCATCAGCTCGCGCAAGGCGTCCGACCTGGAAGAAGCCGCAGTCGAGCTGCAGGCCGCTGGCATCGACGCGCGCTGGATCGCCGCCGACTGCGCCAAGGAAGACGACATCCGCCGCCTGGCCGACGAGAGCCTGCAGCGCCTGGGCCACGTGGACATCCTGGTCAACAACGCAGGCGCTGCCTGGGGCGCGCCCGCCGAGGACCACCCCGTGGACGCCTGGGACAAGGTGATGAACCTCAACGTGCGCGGCTACTTCATCCTCAGCCAGCACATCGCCAAGCACAGCATGATCGGGCGGCGCAGCGGCAGCATCATCAACGTGGCGTCCATCGCCGGGCTCAACGGCAACCCCAAGGGCATGAACACCATTGCCTACAACACGTCCAAGGGCGCGGTCATCAACTTCACGCGCGCGCTGGCCACCGAATGGGGCCACTACGGCATCCGCGTCAATGCCATCTGCCCGGGGTTCTTCCCCAGCAAGATGACGGCGGGCACGCTCAAGGCCCTGGGCGAGGCCAAGCTGGCCGAAGGCACGCCCCTGGGCCGCCTGGGCGACGACGAGGACCTGAAGGGCCTGTGCGCGCTGTATGCGTCCGACGCGGGCAAACACATCACCGGCCAGTGGCTGGCCGTCGATGGCGGCGTGAGCGTGGTCACGGGTGGCTGATGCCGTGCTGAAATTCGGCGTCGAAATCCCCTTCGTCAGCCACCTCGGCTTCACGCTGCACCGCATGGAGGGCGGCGAGTCCGAGCTGCGCTACGAGGCCAGGCCCGAGCACCTGAACTCCTTCGACGTGACCCACGGCGGCGCGACCATGACGCTGCTGGACGTGACCATGGCCACCGCCGCGCGCAGCGAGACGCCCGACCTGGGCGTGGTCACCATCGAGATGAAGACCAGCTTCATGCAGGCTTCGCGCGGGCCGCTGGTGGCCAGGGGGCGTCTCATCCACCGCACGGCCACGCTGGCATTCACCGAAGGCACGGTGTATGACGCCGCAGGCCGCGTGTGCAGCCATGCCACCGGCACCTTCAAATACGTCAAGCGCCTGCCGGTGGATGGGCGCAGCGCCCACGACCTCCAACGGCTCTCTACCGACTGAATTCCAAGCCAAATCGGCCTCCAGCGCTTACCAGATAAGCACAGACAGCTATCAAAACAGGAGTAAACCATGCCCCGCAACCAACAAATCCTGCTCGACAACCGGCCACAGGGCGAGGCCACGGCCAGCAACTTCAAGCTCGTCGCCACCGACACGCCCGCGCTGCAGGACGGCCAGGTGCTGGTGCGCCACCACTACCTGAGCCTGGACCCGTACATGCGCGGCCGCATGAACGAGAGCAAGAGCTACGCCGCCAGCCAGCCGCTGGGCGAGGTCATGATCGGCGGCACGGTGGGCGAGGTGGTCGAGAGCCGCCACCCCAAGTACGCGCCCGGCGACAAGGTGGCGGGCATGGGCGGCTGGCAGGAATACAGCGTGGTGGACGCGGGCCAGCCCGGCGTGCTGCGCAAGGTGGACACCACCCACGTACCCCTGTCGCACTACCTGGGTGCGGTGGGCATGCCGGGCGTGACGGCGTGGTATGGCCTGGTGAAGATCATCGCGCCCAAGGCAGGCGAAACCGTGGTGGTGAGCGCCGCCACGGGCGCCGTGGGCAGCGCCTTTGCCGCGCTGGCCAAGGCGCGCGGCTGCCGCGTGGTGGGCATCGCGGGCGGGCCGGACAAGTGCCGGTACGCCACCGGCGAGCTGGGCTTCGATGCCTGCATCGACTACCGCGAGCATGGCGACGTGAAGGCCATGTCCGGGGCGCTCAAGCAAGCCTGCCCCGACGGCATCGACGGCTACTTCGAGAACGTGGGCGGCTACATCCTCGACGCCGTGCTGCTGCGCGCCAACGCCTTCGCCCGCATCGCGCTGTGCGGCATGATCGCGGGCTACGACGGCCAGCCGCTGCCGCTGGCCAATCCGCAACTGCTGCTGGTCAACCGCATCAAGCTCGAAGGCTTCATCGTCAGCGAACACCCCGAGGTCTGGCCCGAGGCGCTCAAGGAGCTGGGCACCCTGGTCGGCACCGGCAAGCTGCGCCCGCGCGAGAGCATCGCCCAGGGCATCGCCGCCGCGCCCGAGGCGTTCCTGGGCCTGCTCAAGGGCAAGAACTTTGGCAAACAACTGGTGAAACTGATCTGAGCCGGGCATCGGTGCGGATCGACATGCGGAGAACGCCATGAGCCACCTGATCCTGCACCACTACCCCTCGTCGCCGTTCTCCGAAAAAGTCCGGCTCGTGCTGGGCCGCAAGCAGCTGGCGTGGAAGTCCGTCATCGTCCCCAGCATCGCGCCCAAGCCCGACGTGGTCGCGCTCACCGGCGGCTACCGCCGCACGCCGTTCCTGCAGATCGGGGCGGACATCTACTGCGACACGGCCCTGATCTGCGACGTGCTGGAGCACGAGCAGCCCGAGCCCGTGCTCTACCCGCCGCACCTCAAGGGCGTGGCGCGCGTGTTCGCGCAGTGGGCCGACACCACGCTCTTCGCCGCCGCCATGGCCTACAACCTGCAGCCCCGGGGCGCGGCCGTCCTGTTCGCCCACCTGCCGCCCGCCGTGCTGCAGGCGTTTGGCGACGACCGCCGGGCCATGCGCGCGGGCATGCCCGCCCCGCAACCGCAGGACGCCGCGGCGGCCTACCGCTCGTACCTGCGCCGCATCGCCCACATGGTCGAGGAGCATGACTTTCTGTTCGGTACCGAGCCCTGCCTGGCGGACTTCTCGGCCTACCACCCGCTGTGGTTCACGCGCCAGTGCGTGCCGGTGATGGCCGACATCTTTGGCGCCACGCCCGCCGTGCTGGAGTGGATGGACCGCATGGCCGCCATCGGCCATGGCCGCATGGAGAAGTTCAGCGCGGCGGACGCCATCACCGTCGCCGCCGGGGCCGACCCCTTGCCGCTGCCGGGCGACGTGTTCCAGGACGAGCACGGCATCCCCCTGGGCGCGCGGGTCGCCATCGCCGCCGAGAGCTTCGGCACCGAACCCACCGAGGGCGAGCTGATCGCCGCCACACGCACCCGCTACACGCTGCGCCGCCAGGACGCGCGCGCGGGCACGGTACACGTCCACTTTCCCCGTATTGGCTACACATTGCGAAAGGTTGAATCCACATGATCGAGAACTTCAAGGGCAAAACGGCAGTCCTCACCGGCGCGGGCTCGGGCTTCGGCCTGGAATGCGCGCGCATCGGCGCGAAGCTGGGCATGAACCTGGTGCTGGTGGACGTGCAGCAGGACGCGCTCGACAAGGCCGCCGCCGAGATGCAGGCCGCAGGCAGCCAGGTGCTGGCGCGCAAGGTGGATGTGTCCAGCGCCGAGCAGATGGAGCAGCTCGCGGCCGACGTGCAGCAGCGCTTCGGTGCGCCGCACTTCGTGTTCAACAACGCGGGCGTGGGCTCGGGCGGCCTGGTGTGGGAGAACATCGTGGCCGACTGGGAGTGGGTGCTGGGCGTCAACCTCTGGGGCGTGGTGCACGGCGTGCGCCTGTTCACGCCCATGATGCTCGCCGCCGCCAAGGCCGACCCGGCCTACCAGGGCCACATCGTCAACACCGCCAGCATGGCGGGGCTGCTCACGCCGCCCAACATGGGCATCTACAACGTCAGCAAGCACGCGGTGGTCAGCCTGACCGAGACGCTGTACCAGGACCTGCGCCTGGTCACCGACCAGGTGAGCGCCAGCGTGCTGTGCCCGTACTTCGTGCCCACCGGCATCACGCAGAGCGAGCGCAACCGCCCGCAGGCCATGGCCGACGAGAAGCCCACCCAGAGCCAGCTCATCGGCCAGGCCATGATCTCCAAGGCCGTGACCAGCGGCAAGGTCACGGCGGCCGAGGTGGCGCAGAAGGTCTTCGACGCCATCGCGGCCGACCAGTTCTACGTCTTCAGCCACCCGCACGCGCTGGGCAACGTGCAAAGCCGCATGGAAAGCATCCTGCGCATCGAGAACCCGGCCGACCCGTTCGCCGAGCGGCCCGAAGTGGGCGCGCAGCTGCGCGCGGCATTGCGGGCCGGTTAAGGCTCAAAAAGGCCGCCAGAGCGTATCTGACAGGCGCTGGCAGCTATCAAATAAATAGCGTCAGGGCGGTCAGACGCCCTGGCCGCGCCTGCGCAGCAGTGCCGACCCGCTGCTGGCCATGGCCAGCTCGCGCGTGGCGGCCAGCAGGGCCGGGCCGAGCGCGTGCATGCGCTCCTCGCTCAGGCGCACCAGCGGCCCGGCGATGGTCACCACCCCGATCACCGCGCCGTCGTGGCTGCTGCGGATGGGGGCGGCCATGGCGCTCATGGCGGGCGCGAAGACTTCCACGATCATGCTGAAGCCGCGCTCGCGCGCCGCCGCCAGGTAGGGCAGCAGGGCCCCGACGGTGGTGGGCGCGTTGGGGCCGTAGTCCTCGGGCCTGCCAAAGCCCTGGCGGGCCACCAGGGCCAGGGCCTCCTCGTCCGTCATGGTGGACAGCCAGGCGTGGCCCGCCGAACTGCACGACAGGTTGACCGACAGGCCCATGTCCGGGTCGTAGCGCAGGCCGCGCACGGCCCCCTGCGCCTTGGCGACGAAGGTCAGCGCGTCGCCGTCCACCACCGCCAGCCGCACCAGCTCGCCCGACTCGGCGGCCAGCCGGTCCAGCAACGGCTGGGCGATGTCAACGATGCCGCTGGCGCTCAAAAAACCCAGCCCCAGCGACACCAGCTTGATGGTGAGCAGGTAGTTGCCCTGGCTGCCGTCCTGGCGCACGTAGCCGCAGCGGGCCAGCTCGCCCAGTAGGCGGTGCGTGGCGCTCAGGGGCATGTCCAGCGCGGACGCCACGCTCGACAGCGCCGTGCCCTCGGGGTGGCGTGCCAGGTGTTCCAGGACTTTGAAGCTGCGCTCGACGATGCTGCTCATGGCGGGGGCTTTCGGTGCGTGCGGGTTGAAATGGGGCAATGGATGTTAAAGGGTTTCCACCATGGAAACACTTTCCACTTTTTTCTACGATGGCCTTTCCCTTCCTGATGGAGATGTCCCCGTGAACAAAACCGCCCGCCTCCTGGCCGCCGCCGGCCTGTCCCTTCTGCTGGCGCTGCCCGCCGCCGCCCAGCAGGAGCGCGTGATCCGCTTCGGCCACCTCAACAACGCCGACCACCCGGTGAGCTTCGGCGTCAAGCGCTTTGCCGAGCTGCTGGCCGCCAAGAGCGGTGGCAAGCTCAAGGTGCAGGAGTTCCCGGCCTCGCAGCTGGGCAACGAGCTGCAGCAGCAGTCGGCCCTGCAGGGCGGGGTGCAGCAGATGTCCGCGCCTGCCACCACGTCGCTGGCGGGCATCGTCAAGGAGTTCGGGCTGATCGACTTTCCCTTTGCCGTGGGCAGCTTCGAGCAGGCCGACGCGCTGCTGGACGGCCCGCTGGGCCAGGCGCTGATCGCCAGGCTGCCCGAGAAGGGCCTGGTCGCCCTGGGCTACTGGGACCTGGGCTTTCGCAACGTGACCAACAGCAAGCGCCCCATCGCCCGCGCCGAGGACTTCGACGGCCTCAAGCTGCGCGTGATCCCCAACCCCGTGTTCCTCGACACCTTCAAGGCGTTCAAGGCCAACCCCGTGCCCATGCCGTTCGCCGAGCTGTATGGCGCGCTGGAGGCCAAGGCGGTGGACGGCCAGGAAAACCCGTTCGCCGTGATCCTGTCGAACAAGATGTACGAGGTGCAGAAGTACCTGAGCGCCACCAACCACGTGTACGCCGCCAACATTGTGCTGGTGAGCAAGAAGTTCTGGGACCAGCTCAGCCCTGCCGAGCAGAAGATGATGCACGACGCCGCCAACGAGGCGCGCGGCTACCAGCGCCAGGTCAGCCGCGCCGCCGCGCAGAAGGCCGTGGGCGAGCTGAAAGACAAGGGCATGCAGTACAACGAGCTGTCGCCCGCCGAGCAGCAGCGCATGCAGAAGATCGCCAAGCCCGTGGTGGACAAGTTCGCCGCCAGCTACGACCCGGCGCTCGTCAAGCTCTACAACGACGAGCTGGCCCGCATCCGCAAGTAATGCACCTGGCGTACGCATCCCATGAAAATCCTCGTCCTCCACGGCCCGAACCTCAACCTGTTCGGCCGCCGCGAACCCCACATCTACGGCACCACCACGCTCGCGCAGATCAACGAGCGGCTGCAAAAGCTCGCCGCCGAACTCGGCGTGGAGCTGGCCACTTTGCAGTCCAACCATGAAGGCGCGCTGATCGACTTTCTGCACGCGCACATCGACGCGGCCCAGGGCGCGCTGGTGAACCCCGCAGGGCTGACGCAGCATGGCGTGCCGCTGCACGACGCGATCAAGGCCATGCCCTTCCCGGTGATCGAGGTCCACATGTCCAACATCGCCGCGCGCGAGGCCTGGCGCGCGCACTCCATCATCTCGCCGGCCGTCAAGGGCACGGTGCAGGGCCTGGGCCCGCATTCGTACCTGGCCGCGCTGCGCGCGCTGGTCGAAAGCCTGCGCGAAGCCGCCGCTGGCTGATGAAGAAATTTGGGTAAAAAAGGCCGCCAGCGCTTATGGGGTAAGCACCTGCAGCTATCAAAATGGTAGTTTCCGGTGGTTGCACCCGCGCCTGCGTCAATGGGGGCGGGCAAGCTGCTCGGCCACGCCCCGCAGCGTGAGCGGCGCGCAGCCCTCGGCGTGGTTGCTGATGGTCACGCAGGCGTTCTGCCCCGCGCCGGTGACGGCGTTGATGAGCCGTGCCAGCGCGGCGCGGTTGTCCGGGTCGGGGTGGTGCAGGCGGTCGTAGGGGGCGTAGAGCTTCTGCGCGTCTTCATAGCCGTAGGGGCCGTGGACGGGGTTCAGGTTCCAGCGGCACACCAGCGGGCCGGGCCACAGGGCGCGCAGCACGGGCAACTGGTCGGGCAAAGGCGGCATCCGGGCGTGCAGGCCCAGGCAGTAGGTGGCGCCGGATTCGCGCAGCACGGCGGCGAAGGCAGGGGTCAGCCATTCGGGGTCGCGCACCTCTATGGCGATCACGCCGTCGGGCGCTGTGGGCGCCAATGCGGGCTGGGCCAGCAGCAAGGCGCGCAGGCGTTCCAGCAGCACCGGCAGGCGGTCGAGCTGGGCCAGGGGCAGGGGGCTCAACTGGAACACCAGCGCGCCCAGCTTGGGGCCCAGGCCCTGCAGGGCGGGCTCCACGAACTCGCTGCGCGCCAGGCCGGGGTTCAGGAAGGCTGGGTTGGGCTGGCGGCCCCGGCCGTCCTCGCTGCGCACCAGCGCATCGGTCACCAGGCTGGGCGCCTTGACCACGAAGCGGAAGTCAGCAGGCACCTGGGACGCATAGCGCTCGTACTGGCTGGCGGTGAGCGGGCGGTAGAAGCTGCGGTCGATGCTCACGGTGCGCAGCAGCGGGTGCTGGGCATAGACGGGCAGTCCCTGTTTGGAGAGCTGCGCTTCGGAGTGGTCGCCCGCCCACACCAGGCCCTTCCAGCCGGGGTACGTCCACGACGAGGTGCCCAGCCGCAGTCGGGCGGGCAGCGCGGCGGCCAGCGCCCGCAGGCCGTCGTGGCCCGGCGCGGGCTGCACGCCGGTGCTGCGGG
>NZ_JASGDA010000103.1:0-3208 GCF_047607405.1 Acidovorax sp.
CGCCGGGCGAAGGGCGGCAGCGCGGCATGGGGCCGCGCCCTGGCGGCGCCCCGGCGCCGGGCACGCCGCGCCCCGCCACCGTCAAGGTCGCCGCCGAGGACGGCACGGTCAGCGTGCGCGAGGTCACCGTCGGCGTCAGCAACCGCGTGCAGGCGCAGATTCTCTCGGGGCTGGAGGAAGGCGAGCGCGTCGTGGCGGGCATCAAGCAGCCCGAGACGAAACGCGCCGCCAGCACGGGCCAGCAGCAGCCCCCGGGCGGCTTCGGCGGCCCGCCCGGCATGGGCCCCGCCCCGGGCGGGGGTACACGCCGGTGAGCGCTGCGCATCCCGCCGCCGATGGCGCCGTGCCGCTCATCGAACTGCGCGGCGTCACCAAGACCTACGGCCAGGGCGAGCTGGCGGTGCAGGTGCTGCACGGCATCGACCTGGCCATCTACCCCGGGGAGCTGGTCGCCATCATGGGCGCGTCCGGCTCGGGCAAGTCCACGCTGATGAACATCCTGGGCTGCCTGGACCGGCCCACCACCGGCAGCTACCGCTTCATGGGCCGCGACGTGTCGGCCCTGGGGCGTGACGAGCTGGCCGCGCTGCGGCGCGAGGCCTTCGGCTTCGTGTTCCAGAGCTACAACCTCATCGCCACCGGCACGGCGACCGACAACGTGGAAGTGCCCGCCGTCTATGCGGGCGTGCCGCCGCACGAGCGCCATGCGCGCGCGCTGGAACTGCTGGCCATGCTGGGCCTGGCCGAGCGCACGCACCACCGGCCCAGCCAGCTCTCGGGCGGGCAGCAGCAGCGGGTTTCCATCGCGCGGGCGCTGATGAACGGCGGGCGCGTGATCCTGGCCGACGAGCCCACGGGCGCGCTCGACAGCAAGAGCGGCGCGGACGTGATGCGGCTGCTCAAGGACCTGGCGGCCCAGGGCCACACGGTCATCCTCATCACCCACGCGCCCGAGGTCGCGCAGCACGCCCAGCGCGTCATCGAGATCCGCGACGGCGACATCGTGTCCGACCCCGGCCCGCAGGCCAGCGACGCATCGCGCGCGGCGGCGCTGCGTTGGACGCCCCGCGCCAAAGGGCGCAGCAGCGCCCTGGCCGACGTGCTGGAGGCCACCAAGACGGCCCTGCGCGCGCTGCGCGCCAACATGTTCCGCTCCGTCCTCACGCTGCTGGGCATCGTGATCGGCGTGGCCTCGGTCATCGCCATGCTGGCCATCGGCGACGGCGCCAAGCAGGCCGTCATCGACCGCATCAGTGCCATGGGCTCCAACCTGCTGCTGGTGCGCCCCGGTGCGCCCAACCAGCGCGGCTTCAACAGCACAGCCACGCTGGTGCTGGCCGACGTGGCGGCCATCGACAAGGAAGTGCCCAACGTGCTCGCGGCCATCCCCGAGCAGAACAGCACCGTCACGCTGCGCTACGGCGGGGCGGACTATTCGAGCAGCGCGACGGGCACGTCGGCCAAGTTCCCCATCGCGCGGCAGTGGCCCGTGGCGCGCGGCAGCTTCTTCAGCGAGGAAGACGAGGCCAGCTACGCCACCGTGGCCGTGCTGGGGCAGACGGTGGCGGACGCGCTGTTCCCCGGCGGGCAGGACCCCATCGGCCAGTACGTGCTGGTCAACAACCTGATCTTTCAGGTGGTGGGCGTCATGTCGGTGCGCGGCGCCTCGCCCATGGGGACGGACCAGGACGACGTGGTCTTCGTGCCCTACGCCACCAGCCAGTTGCGCCTGTCGGGCCAGCGCTTCCTGCGCAACGTGACGGTGGCCGTGGCCGACACCGACCGCATCGACGAGACGCAGGCGGCGGTGGAGTCGCTGCTGACCGAGCGCCACGGCGTGGTGGACTTCCAGATCCGCAACATGGCGTCCATCATCGACACTGCCACCGAGACGCAGAACACCATGACCATCCTGCTGGGCTCCATCGCGGCGATCTCGCTGCTGGTGGGCGGCATCGGCGTGATGAACATCATGCTGGTGAGTGTGACCGAGCGCACCCGCGAGATCGGCATCCGCATGGCGACCGGCGCGCGCATGCGCAACATCCTGCAGCAGTTCCTGATCGAGGCGCTGGTCGTCTCGGCCCTGGGCGGCGCCTTGGGCGTGGTGTTCGGGCTGGGCGCGGCGGCGGTCATCGCGGCCTTCGGCACGCCGGTGCAGTACGCCGTGCTGCCGGTGCTGCTGGCCTTTGGCTGCGCGTTCGCCACCGGGCTGGTCTTTGGCTACCTGCCCGCCAAGAAGGCTGCGGGGCTGGACCCGGTGGTCGCCCTGGCTTCGGAATGAGGAAGAAAAACATGCCCACCAGTCCTGCGCTTTCCCGCACGGCGCTGGCCGCCGCGCTGGCCGCAGCCCTGACGGCCTGCGCCGTGCATGAGCCGCGCACACAGGTACCCATGGACTTGCCCGCCGCCTGGGCGGGCGCGCCCGATGCAGGCGCTGCCGCCGTCGGGCCCGACTGGTGGCGCGGCTTTGGATCGCCCCGGCTCGAAGCCCTGGTGCAGGAAGCGCTGGCAGGCAGCGGCGACTTGCGCGTGGCCGCGCAGCGCGTGCGCCAGGCCGACCTGGCATTGCAAACCGCTGGCGCCGCGCAGCTGCCGGGCGTGTCGCTCGCCGCAGGCAGCGCGGTCAGCCGCAGTGAGGGGGCGGGGGTGGGCAAGTCCACCTCCGTCTCCCTGAGCGTGGGCTACGAGGTGGACCTGTGGGGCCGACTGGCCGCAGGCGAGCAGGGCGCGCGCGCCGCGCTGGAGGCCAGCCGCTACGACCTGGAGGCGGCGCGCATCACGCTCACGGCTTCGGTGGCGACGACCTACTTCCAGTGGCTGGCGCTGCGCGAGCGCACCGGCATCGCCCGCCAAAGCCTGGAAACCGCCGAGCGCGTGCTGCGCGTGGTGCAGGCGCGTGCGCGCAACGGCGTGGCGACGCCGCTGGAAGTCTCGCAGCAGACCGCCACCGTGCTGCAGCAGCGCACGGCGCTGGCCCCGCTGGAGGAGCAGGCGCGCCAGACCGCATCGGCCCTGGCGCTGCTGCTGGGCCGCGAGCCCGTGGGTTTCGAGGTGGGCGGCGATGAGGGGTTGATGACCCTGCAAGCGCCGTCGGTGGCGCCCGGCCTGCCGTCGGCGCTGCTGGCCCGCCGCCCCGATCTGCGCGCCGCCAGTCGCCGCTGCGCGTGCGCATGGAATTGCGCCGCCGCCTGCGGTGGGCGGCCGC
>NZ_JASGDA010000104.1:0-49974 GCF_047607405.1 Acidovorax sp.
GGCCCGCAGCGGCCCGCGCCCCGCTGGCGCCCGCGCCCGCCCCTGCCGCGAACGAGCAACCCGCCGCCCCGTCCCTGCGGCTGCACGCCCCGCTACCGCTCTACCCCGCAGCCGACCCGGCGCAAACGCCGCCCGGCCTGGGCAGCGGCTGGCTCATCGTGGCCGAGAGTCCCACGCCCGCCGACCCGCTGGCGGGCGACGCGGGCAGGCTGCTGGACAACATGCTGCGCGCCATGCGGCTGCACCAGCACCCGCGCGTGTTCTTCGCCGCGCTGGAGCGCAGTCCCCACGGCCCCGCAGAGAACGCCCCCGATCTGGCAGCAGTCATCGCCCAGGTGCAGCCCGCCATGGTGCTGCTGCTCGGCCACCTGCCCGCCCGCGCCGCGCTGGGCCGCGCCGAGCCCCTGGGCCGCCTGCGCGCCGAGCCGCACGTTTTGCACGGCCGCCCGGCGGTCGTCACCTACGACCCGGCGGTGCTGCTGCGCCAGCAGGACAGCAAGGCAGCAGCCTGGGCCGACCTGTGCCGCGCCCTCGCCACCGTGCGCGCCGCAGGCTGACGCAGCCCCCGGCGCCGCACTGTTGCGGTGCGATAATCCGGGGCTTTCCCTCACGGAGACAAACACCTTGGAAACCTACCCCAGTTGGTAGCTTTCAGCTCCCCGGCGAGCCGCTGCGGGGGTTGAAAGCACCCCACGCACCCCGCACCGCAGACGACGCCACAGACAAGGGAGTGAGCCCATGCTCAACATCTTCACGCTCGCCAATGGCCGCTTGTTCCAGGAAGAGATCGAGTCCCTGGAAGAGCTGGCCCGCTTTCAGCCCATCTGGGTGGACCTGGAATCGCCCACGCTCGAAGAAAAGCGCTGGATCAAGCAGCACTACGGCCTGTCCATCCCCGAGGATGCGATGGACGAGGACATCGAGGAATCCGCCCGCTTCTACGAGGAAGACAACGGCGAGCTGCACATCCGCAGCGACTTTCTGATCGACGACGACGAGAAGCCCCGCTCGGTGCGCGTGGCTTTCATCCTGAACCAGCACAACACCAACCTCAAGAGCCGGGGCGTGCTGTTCTCCATCCACGACGAGGACGTGCCCGTGTTCCGCCTGCTGCGCATGCGCGCACGCCGCGCGCCGGGGCTGATCGAGGACGCCAAGGAGGTGCTGCTCAAGCTCTTCGACGCCGACGCCGAATACTCCGCCGACACGCTGGAGAATATCTACGACGAGCTGGAAGCGGTGAGCCACCAGGTGCTGGCGGGCGACGTGACCGACGCCCGCGCCAGCGAGGTGCTGTCGGCCATCGCGCGGCAGGAAGACTTGAACGGTCGCATCCGCCGCAACGTGATGGACACGCGCCGCGCCGTAAGCTTCATGATGCGCAGCAAGATGCTCAACGCCGAGCAGTTCGAGGAGGCGCGCCAGATCCTGCGCGACATCGAGTCGTTGGACAACCACACGGCGTTCCTGTTCGACAAGATCAACTTCCTGATGGACGCGACGGTCGGTTTCATCAACATCAACCAGAACAAGATCATCAAGATCTTCTCGGTGGCGAGCGTGGCGCTGCTGCCGCCGACGCTGATCGCCAGCGTGTATGGCATGAACTTCAAGTTCATGCCCGAGCTGGAGTGGCAGTACGGCTACCCGTATGTGATCGCGCTCATGGTGGCGAGCGCCGTGGGGCCGATGCTGTACTTCCGCAAACGCGGTTGGCTGAAGTAATCAATTCTTCAAGCCAAATTGGCCTCTGGCGCTTATCCAGCAAGCGCAAGCAGCTATCAAATTCATAGTTTTTGCACCAGCGCCTGCACGATCTGCGCGGTGTAGCGGCTGGCGACCGTGCGCACGAACAGCGTGAAGTCGCCGTGCGCATCGTCGTCGGCGCGGTCGGAGATGGTGCGCACCGCCGCGAACGGCAGGCCGTAGTCCAGGCAGACCTGGGCCACGGCTGCGCCTTCCATCTCTACCGCCAGCACGTCGTGGCCCGCGTTGCGCAAGGCGCTGCGCAAGTGCATGGCTTCGGCGGCGGCAGCGATGAAGCGGTCGCCGCTGGCGACCAGGCCGTGGTGTACGCCGTGCGCCGCGCATTGGGTGCCAAATTGGCCTGCAGCGCTTGTCACACAATCGTTGGCAGCTTCCAAAAGCAGAGCCGACAAGTGTGCATCGCACGCCACGAGCGTGCGGGCGTAGCCGGGCAGCTCCCAGCGCGCGAAGAGGGGCGAGGCGTCCATGTCGTGCTGCAGGTAGTCGCGCGCCACCACCACGTCGCCCACGTGTACGCCATCGCCCACGCCGCCCGCCACGCCGGTGAAGACGATGCGCGCCGCGCCAAAGCGCTCGATGGCCGCCGTGGCCGTGGTAGCAGCCGCCACCTTGCCGATGCCCGACAGCGCCAGCACCACGTCCTTGCCGCCCAGCGCGCCGCGCCAGAACGCGCGCCCGGCGTGGGCCACGCGCTGGGGCTGCTCCAGCGCGGCGAGCAGGCCCGCTTGCTCCTCGGGCAAGGCGCTGAGAATGGCGGTGGTCATATCGTCGGCCTATGGAAAAAAGCCCCGGGGGCGCCGGGGCTTGGTGAGACAAAAGCGTTGTCGGTTACTTGATGTCCACACCGTAGAAGTTGTGGCGGCCAAAGGGGCTGAGCTTGAAGTCCACCACTTCCTTGCGCACGGGCTTGAGCTGCACGGCGTGGGCGATGGTGAACCAGGGCGCCTGCTCCTTGAAGATGACCTGGGCCTTCTGGTACAGCGCGGTGCGCTCGGCCTGGCTGGTGGCGGTCTTGGCCTTGACCACCAGGTCTTCATACGGCTGGTGGCAGAACTTGGCGACGTTGCTGCCGCTGTTGGACTGGGCCGAGGCACAGCCCAGCAGGGTGTAGAGGAAGTTGTCCGGGTCGCCGTTGTCGCCCGTCCAGCCCAGCATGCCCATCTGGTGCTCGCCCTCCTGCATGCGCTTGCGGTACTCGCCCCACTCGAAGGACTTGATCTCGGCCTTGACGCCGATCTTGGCCAGGTCGGCCTGCATCAGCTCGGCGATGCGCTTGGCGTTGGGGTTGTAGGGGCGCTGCACGGGCATGGCCCACAGGTCGGTGGTCAGGCCGTTGGGGTAGCCCGCCTCGGCCAGCAGCTTCTTGGCAGCGGCGGGGTCGAAGGGGTCGTCCTTCACGGCGTCGTTGTACGACCACATGGTGGGCGGGATGGGGTTCTTGGCGGCGACCCCGGTGCTCAGATAGACGCCGTCGATGATGGCCTTCTTGTCGATCGCCATGCTGATGGCCTTGCGCACGCGCACGTCGTCGAACGGCTTCTTGGTGGTGTTGAAGGCCAGGTAGCCCACGTTCAGGCCGGGCTGCTCCAGCACGGTGACGTTGGGGTCCTTGCGGATGGCGTCCAAATCAGCCGGGTTGGGGTAGGGCATGACATGGCATTCACCCTTTTGCAGCTTGGCCCAGCGCACCGAGGCGTCAGGCGTGATGGCATAGACCAGGTCGTCCAGCTTGGCCTTGCCGCCCCAGTACGCAGGGAACGCCTTGTAGCGGATGACGGCGTCCTTCTGGTACTGCACCAGGTAGAAGGGGCCGGTGCCGATGGGGTCCTGGTCGATCTTCTCGGGCGTGCCCGCTTTCAGCATCGCGTCGGCGTATTCCTTGGACTGGATGGCCGCGTAGGGCATGGCCAGGTTGGCCAGGAACGGCGCCTCGGGCTTGTTCAGCGTGATCTTGACGGTGTGGTCGTTCACCTTGACCACCGAGACGAGCAGCTTGGGCATGCCCATGTCGTTGAAGTACGAGTGGTTGGGGCTGGTGACCTTGAAGTAGGGGTTGTCTTCCTTCCACTGGCGCTCGAAGGCGAACAGCACGTCGTCGGCGTTGAAGTCGCGCGTGGGCTTGAAGCTCTTGCTGGTGTTGTGCCACTTCACGCCCTTGCGCAGGTGGAAGGTGTATTCCTTGCCGTCGGCGGAGATGTCCCAGCGCTCGGCCAGGCCGGGCACGACCTTGGTGCCGCCGCGCTCGAACTCGACCAGGCGGTTGTAGATGGGCTCGTTGCCGTCGAACGAGGTGCCGGTGGTGTTCACGCCGGGGTAGAAGTTCTCCGGGCTGCCCTCGGAGCAATAGACGAGCGTCTTGGCCGAGACGCTGCCAGCGGCCAGCAGCACGGGCAGGGCCAGGGCGGCCAGGGCGAATCGCTTGCGCGACGGGGTGGTTTTCATCACAGACTCCTCATCTTCAGGTTGAAAAGCGGCTGCCGGGTTGCCGACGCCAAAAAATCTTCCGCATGGTGGCAGGCCACCCGCCGTTCGTCCAGCAGGCGCTGCACGGGCCGCTCGGCGCGGCAGCGGTCGGTGACGTGGGCGCAGCGCGTGGAGAACACGCAGCCCGGCGGCGGGTTGAGCGGCGAGGGCAGCTCGCCCTTGAGCACGATGCGCTCGCGCGGCGCGGCGCCGCCCGTCACCAGGCCGGGCGTGGATGCCAGCAGGGCCTGCGTGTAGGGGTGCAGCGGCTGCGCGAAGATCCTGTCCTTCGGCCCCTGCTCCACCGCATGGCCCAGGTACATCACCAGCACGTCGTGCGCGATGTGGCGCACCACGGCCAGGTCGTGCGAGATGAACAGGTAGGCCAGCCCCAGCTGCGCCTGCAGGTCGGCCAGCAGGTTCAGCACCTGGGCCTGGATGGACACGTCGAGCGCGGACACGGGCTCGTCCGCCACCACGAGCTTAGGCGCCAGCATGAGCGCCCGCGCGATGGCGATGCGCTGGCGCTGGCCGCCGGAGAACATGTGCGGGTAGCGGTCGGCGTACTCGGGCCGCAGGCCCACGCGGGACAGCATGGCGCGGGCGCGTTCGGCCCGCTCGGCCTTGCCGAGGCGGGTGTTGATGGCGAGCGGGTCTTCCAGCGCGGCGCTGATCTTCTTGCGCGGGTTCAGCGAGCCGTAGGGGTTCTGGAACACCAGTTGCACGGTCTTGCGCAGTTGCTGCCGCTGCTGGGCGCCCGCGTGCGTCACGTCGGTGCCGTCCAGCGTCAGGCGGCCTGCGGCGGGCGTCTCGATCAGCGACACCATGCGCGCCAGCGTGGACTTGCCGCAGCCCGATTCGCCCACCACGGCCAGCGTGCGCCCCGCGCGCACGGTGAAGGACACGCCGCCCACGGCCTGCAACTGCGCGGGCGCGCTCAGCATGCCGCGGCGGATGGTATAGACCTGCCGCAAGTCCTGGGCCTCGACCACCACGTCGCCTTGCTGGGTTGGTTGTTGTTCGCTCATGCCGCCATCTCCAGCGCCAGGCGGCCATCGGCCTCGATGCGCGCCTGCCGGTCGGCCTCGCCCAGCGGGTAGTGGCAGCGCACCTGGGCGTCGCCGGGCACGGTGCGCAGCTCGGGCCGCTGCGCCTGGCAGCGCGCCGTGGCGTAAGCGCAGCGCGGCGTGAACAGGCAGCCCGCGGGCCGGTCGTACAGGCCGGGCACCACGCCGGGGATGGTGGACAAGCGCCCATCCGCCCCCGCCTGCTCGGGCATGGCGGCCAGCAGGGCCTCGGTGTAGGGGTGGCGCGGCGCGGCGAACAGGCCCGCCACGGCGCTCTGCTCCGCCACCTGGCCCGCGTACATCACGGCCACGCGCTGCGCCATCTCCTGCACCACGCCCATGTTGTGCGTGATGAGCACCAGCGCCATGCCGCGCTCTTTTTGCAGGTTGCGCAGCAGGTCGAGGATCTGCGCCTGGATGGTCACGTCCAGCGCCGTGGTGGGTTCGTCCGCGATCAGCAGGCGCGGGTTGCAGGCGATCGCCATGGCGATCATCACGCGCTGGTTCATGCCGCCGGACATCTGGTGCGGGTAGTCGTTCAGCCGCGAGCTGGCGGCGGGAATGCCCACCTGCTCCAGCAGCTCGGTGGCGCGCTTCTTGGCGGCGGCCTTGTCGAGCTTCAGGTGCAGGCGCAGCACTTCCATGAGCTGGAAGCCGATGGTGAAGCAGGGGTTCAGGCTGGTGGTCGGGTCCTGAAAGATCATCGCCACGTCCTTGCCCACCAGGCCGCGCCGCTGGCGGTCGGACAAGCCCAGCAGGTCGTGGCCCGCGAAGCGCAGCCGGTCGGCCCGCACCCGGCCTGGGTAGCCGATGAGGCCCATCAGCGCCATCATGGTGACGCTCTTGCCCGAGCCGGATTCACCCACGATGCCCAGCACCTCGCCTTCATCCAGGCGCAGGCTGAGGCCGTCCACGGCGTGCATCACGGCCCCCTGGGTGGGGAACTCTACGTGCAGGTTGTCGATTTCAAGCAATGCCATCGTGTGTACCCCGTTCACCGCTTCAGCTTGGGGTCGAGCGCGTCGCGCAGGCCGTCGCCCAGCAAGTTGAATGCCAGCACCGCCACCACGATCATCAGGCCCGGCAGGGTGACGACCCACCAGGCGCGCATGACGAACTCGCGCGCGTCGGCCAGCATGGTGCCCCACTCGGGCGATGGCGGCTGCGCGCCCAGGCCCAGAAAGCCCAGCGCCGCCGCGTCCAGGATGGCCGAGGACACGCCCAGCGACGCCTGCACGATGAGCGGCGCGGCGCAGTTGGGCAGCACCTCGCTGAACATCAGCCGCAGCGTGCCCGCGCCGCTGATGCGCGCCGCCGTCACGTAGTCCTTGGACACCTCGCTGATGACCGCCGCGCGCGTGATGCGCACGTAGTGCGGCAGCACCACCACGGCCACCGCCAGCATGGCGTTGACGAGGCCGGGGCCGAGGATGGCGACGATCACGATCGCCAGCAGCAGGCTGGGCAGCGTGAGGATGATGTCCATCACGCGCATGATGGCGATCTCCAGCACGCCCCGGTAGAAGCCCGCGACCAGCCCCAGCGCCACGCCCACGATGAGCGCCAGCACCACCACCGCCACGCCGATGGACAGCGACAGCCGCGCGCCATGGATCAGCCGCGAGAGGATGTCGCGCCCGATGGCGTCGGTGCCCAGCAGGTAGGTGGTGGAGCCGCCCGCTTGCCAGAACGGGGGCTTCAAGAAGGCGGCGCTGTTGGTCTGGTCGGGCGAGTGCGGCGCGACGAACGGCGCGAACAGGGCCAGCAGCAGCAGCGCACACACCACGGCGAGGCCGAACACCGCGCCCTTGTTGGCAGAGAAAGCGCGCCAGAACTCGCGCAGCGGGCCGGGGGGCGTGGGGGCCGTGGTGCTCACGGTGGTCGTATTCATGGAATCCATCCGTCAATGCTTGCGCACGCGCGGGTTGATGACGCCGTAGGCCACGTCCACCAGCAGGTTGACCACCATCACCACCACGCCCAGCAGCAGCATGCCGCCTTGCAGCACGGGGTAGTCGCGCCGGTTGATGGCCTCGATGAGCCACTTGCCCACGCCGGGCCAGGAGAAGATGGTTTCGGTCAGGATGGCGCCGGTGAACAGCACGCCCACCTGCAACCCGATGACGGTGACGACGGGGATGAGCGCATTGCGCAGCGCGTGCAGCGCCACCACGCGAAAGCCCGACAGGCCCTTGGCGCGCGCCGTGCGGATGTAGTCCTCGCCCAGCACTTCCAGCATGGCCGAGCGCGTCATGCGCGCCACCACGGCCAGCGGGTTGGTGCCGAGCACGATGGCGGGCAAGATCAGGTGCTTGAGCGCGGAGAAGAAGGCGTCCGTCTCGCCCGCCATCAGCGCGTCGAGCAGCAAAAAGCCCGTGACCGGCTCCACGTAGTGCATCACGTCCATGCGCCCCGACACGGGCGTGAGCCCGAGCTGCACCGAGAAGAACATGATGAGCAGCAGCCCCCACCAGAAGATGGGCATGGAGTAGCCGGTCAGCGAGATGGTCATCACCCCGTGGTCGAACCACGAGTTGCGCTTGACCGCCGCGATGATGCCCGCCGGAATGCCCAGCAGCAGCGCGAACGCGATGGCGCACAGGGCCAGCTCGATGGTGGCGGGGAACAGCGCCAGGAACTCGTCGAGCACCGGCACCTGGGTGATGAGGGACTTGCCCAGGTCGCCCTGCAGCACGCGGCCGATGTAGATGCCGTATTGCGTGAGCACGGGCTTGTCCAGCCCGTACTCCGCCAGCAGGGCCGCGTGGCGCGCGGCGTCGATGCCCCGCTCGCCCGCCATGTTCTGGATGGGGTCGCCCGGCACCAGACGGATCAAAAAAAACGCCAGCAAGGTCATCCCGAAAAACGTGGGGATGAGCAAGCTGACGCGCGTAAAGAGAAAGCGCAGCATGGGGCTGGATGATGCCGCAAATCCGAAGGCTCCCCGACTAAGGGTTTACGGCAGCGACCCGGCCCCAGGGCTTCAAGCCTTTTTGGCCTCTAGCGCTTGCTGGAAAAGCGCCAGCAGCTATCAAAAACAGAGTATCAGGCGGTCATCCCGCGGTGCAGACCGCCAGCGAGGAATGGCCCGCCGCCGCCAGCGCGTGCACGGGGTGCGGCAGCGCGGCAATGGGCGTCCAGCCGCGCAGCAGGTCGGCGTCGGTTTCGCCCTGGCCCAGCGCGCCGCTGGCGACGCGGCCAAAGCCATGCGCCGCGCCCGCGCCATCGACCGCGAAGCCGTGGTGATCGCCCAGGTAGAAGTCCGTGAAGCGGTCGAGGTCCGGCTGGCGCTGCGGCGCGCGCGGCGGTTCGTCCGGGCTGTCGGGGCGCATGCCGCGCAGGCCCTGCCCGCAGGCGAGGGTCGATCCATCTTCCAGCCGATAGACCGCGAGTCCCGGGCCCGTCCACAGGCCGCGCACGGGTCCGGGCAGCCCGGCCACGGGCACGGGGGCCGGCACGCGCCAGGTGTTCTTGCGGGGGGCCTCGAAGCCCACGCCGCTCTCGGCGGAGCCCCAGCCGAAGACCCGGCCATCTTCCAGCACGGCCAGCGCCGCATCGGCCAGGGCGTGGACCGAGCGGACCGGCCCCAGGCCTTCCACGGGCGCGGGCACCGGGTCCACGCGCCGCTTGCCTTGCCCTAAAGCGCCCTCGTACCCATTGCCCCAGGACCACAGCACACCCTGCGCATCCAGCGCGTAGATGGCATCGCCTTCCGGGTGCGCCGCGATGGCGCGCACGGGCGGCAGGCCAGCCACGCGCACGGGCGTGGGCACCGGCTCGGGCATGGCGAAGCCCTTGGGCAAAGGGATTCCCATGCGGCCGCCAGCGCCCCAGGCCCAGACGCCGCCGTCCGCGTCCAGCGCGAAGCCGTTGTCCTTGCTGATCGCCAGTTGCACCACTGGCGGCAAGCCCGCGACGAGGCCAGGGGTGCAGACGCCTTCCATCACCGGCGCGGGCGATACCTGCACCGGGATGCTGCCCAGCAGGGCCTGGAGTTCTTCATCAAAGGCTTCGTCTTCACCGCCTGGCTCGGCGGCATCGGGCGGGTTGCCCAGCGGGTCGAGGTTGCGGTGCCCCATGTCGCGCAGCACGGTGGGCAGCCAGTACGGCTTTTCATCGGCCGGGCGGCCCCGGCCCAGCAGACCGCCGGTGTTCCAGCCCCAGCTCCAGACGCGCCCCTGGCCGTCCAGCGCCAGCACGGCGGATGCGTTGGCGCACACGGCGCGCACGGGCGGCAGCCCGGGCACGGGCCGCGGGGCGGGCTGGTCGAAGCCGGGGCCCGCGCCCAGGTGGCCGAGGTGGTTGGCACCCCAGGCCCACAGCATGCCGGGCCGTGCCACCATGGCCGTCACTTCTTGTCGCGCAGCTCGCGGCGCAGGATCTTGCCCACGGGCGTCTTGGGCAGCTCGGTGCGGAACTCGATCACGCGGGGCTGCTTGTAGCCCGTGAGTTCGGCGCGGCAGAACTCCTTGACCTGGGCCTCGGTGAGCGCGGGGTCCTTCTTCACGATGACGAGCTTCACGGCCTCGCCGGTCTTCTCGTCGGGCACGCCCACCACCGCGCATTCGAGCACGCCGGGCAGCTTGGCGACCACGTCCTCGACCTCGTTCGGATAGACGTTGAAGCCGCTGACCAGCACCATGTCCTTCTTGCGGTCCACGACCTTGAAGTAGCCGCGCTCGTCCATCACGCCGATGTCGCCGGACTTGAAGTAGCCGTCCTCGGTCATGACCTTGGCGGTCTCGTCGGGGCGCTGCCAGTAGCCCGCCATCACCTGCGGGCCCTTGATGGCGATCTCGCCGGGCTGGCCGAAGGCCGTGACCTCGCGGCCGTCGTCGTCCAGCAGCTTCATCCAGGTGCTGGGCAGGGGCACGCCGATGGTGCCGGTGAATTCCTTGCCCGTCACCGGGTTGCAGCTTGCCGACGGGCTGGTCTCCGACAGGCCGTAGCCCTCGCAGATCGGGCAGCCGGTCTTCTCCAGCCAGAGCTTGGCGACGGCGCCCTGCACGGCCATGCCGCCGCCCACGGCGACCTTGAGGTTCTTCCAGTTGACGGTGTTGAAGTCGGGGTGGTTGGCGAGGCCGTTGAACAGCGTGTTCACGGCCGGGAAACTGTGGAAGGTGTGCTTGGACAGCTCCTTGAGCACGGCGGGCAGGTCGCGCGGGTTGGGGATCAGGATGGTCTTGCCGCCCGTGCGCATGCTCAGCATCATGTTCACGGTGAACGCGAAGATGTGGTACAGCGGCAGCGCGCACACGGCCGTGGGCTGCTCGCCGGCGGGCACCTGTTTCATCACAGGGTCGTTCCAGGCCTCGGACTGCAGCACGTTGGCGATCACGTTGCGGTGCAGCAGCACGGCGCCCTTGCTCACGCCCGTGGTGCCGCCGGTGTATTGCAGCAGCGCGATGTCGTCGGGCTTGATGTCGGGCTTCTTGAACGCGCCGCGCGTGCCCTTGGCGACCGCGTCGTTGAAGCGCACGGCGCCCGGCAGGTTGTAGGCGGGCACCATCTTCTTGACGTTGCGCACCACGTAGTTGACGAGCGCGCCCTTGAGCAGCCCAAGCTGGTCGCCCATGGAGCACAGCACCACGTGCTTGACGGGCGTGCTGGCGATGCACTGCTCCAGCGTGGTGGCGAAGTTCTCGATGATGACGATGGCCTTGGCGCCGGAGTCCTTGAGCTGGTGCTCCAGCTCGCGCGCCGTGTACAGCGGGTTCACGTTGACCACCACGAAGCCCGCGCGCAGGATGGCCGCCACTGCGACGGGGTACTGCGGCACGTTGGGCATCATCACCGCCACACGGTCGCCCTTGGCCAGGCCCAAGCCCTGCAGGTAGGCCGCGAACGCGCTGGAGAGCGAATCGGTCTCGGCATAGGTGATGTCCTTGCCCATGAAGCTGTAGGCGGTGCGGCTGGCGTACTTCGTGAACGCCTCGTCCATGAGGGCCACGAGGGACGGGTACTGCGAGGGGTCGATGTCGGCGGGCACGCCCTGCGGGTAGCTCTTGAGCCAGATGCGGTCGTTCATTTACTTCAGTCTCCTGGTGTTATCAAAAAATCGTCAAGCCTTGAGCGCGGCGAGCACTTCGTCGAGCATCTTCTTGGCGTCGCCGAACAGCATGCGGTTGTTGTCCTTGTAGAACAGCGGGTTGTCCACGCCCGCATAGCCCGAGGCCATGGAGCGCTTCATCACGATGCTGGTCTTGGCCTTCCACACTTCGAGCACCGGCATGCCCGCGATGGGGCTTTCGGGGTCGTCCTGCGCCGCAGGGTTCACGATGTCGTTGGCGCCGATGACGATGGCCACGTCGGTGTCGGGGAAGTCCTCGTTGATCTCGTCCATCTCCATCACGATGTCGTAGGGCACCTTGGCCTCGGCCAGCAGCACGTTCATGTGGCCGGGCATGCGGCCCGCCACGGGGTGGATGGCGAAGCGCACCTCGACGCCCTTGTCGCGCAGGGTCTTGGTGATCTCGTTGACCGTGTGCTGGGCCTGGGCCACTGCCATGCCGTAGCCCGGCACGATGATCACGCTCTTGGATTCGCGCAGCATCTCGGCTGTCTCGGTGGCGCTGACGGGCACCACCTCGCCCTGCGGCGCGGCGGCAGCATCACCCTTCTTGGCCGGAGCGCCCGCGCCCGAGCCGAAGCCGCCCGCGATCACGCTGATGAAGTTGCGGTTCATCGCGTTGCACATGATGTACGACAGGATCGCGCCCGACGAGCCCACCAGCGCGCCGGTGACGATCAGCAGGTCGTTGGAGAGCATGAAGCCCGTGGCGGCGGCCGCCCAGCCCGAGTAGCTGTTGAGCATGGACACGACCACCGGCATGTCGGCGCCGCCGATGGCCATCACCATGTGGATGCCGAACAGCAGCGCGATGACGGTCATCACGACCAGCGGCAGCATGCCGTCGGCGACGGTTTCCGCGCGCAGGAACTCGCGCCCGAACCAGATCACGACCAGCAGCGCGACGAGGTTGAGCCAGTGGCGACCGGGCAGCAGCAGCGGCTTGCCGCCGATCTTGCCGTTGAGCTTGCCGAAGGCGATGAGCGAGCCGCTGAACGTGACGGCGCCGATCAGGATGCCGACGTAGATCTCCACCTCGTGGATGAGCTTCTCGGCGCCCTGCAGTTGGATCGACGTATCGACGTAGCTGGCAAAACCCACCAGGCAGGCCGCCAGGCCCACCAGGCTGTGCATGAGCGCGACCAGCTCGGGCATCTGCGTCATCTTCACGACCTTGGCCGCGTACAGGCCGATGCCGCCGCCGATCACCAGCGCGCCGACGATCCAGGCGATGCCGGTGCTGCCCACGCGCGGGCCGAACACCGTGGCCAGCACGGCCAGCGCCATGCCGATCATGCCGAACAGGTTGCCCCGGCGCGAGGTCTCGGGGTTGGAGAGCCCGCCCAGGCTCAGGATGAAAAGGATGGCGGCGCCGAGATAGGCCACCGTTGCAAGGCTTTGGGACATGTTCCGTTCTCCTCGTTATCGTTTATTTATTTACTTGCGGAACATGGCCAGCATGCGGCGCGTGACGGCGAAGCCGCCGAACATGTTGATGGCCGTGAGCACGATGGCGGCAAAGGCCAGCCACAGGATCAGCCCGTCGGGCCTGCCATTCAGCCCCGCTTCGGGCGGCGCGATCTGCACCAGCGCGCCGATGGCGATGATGCTGGAGATGGCGTTGGTCACGCTCATCAGCGGCGTGTGCAGCGCGGGGGTGACGTTCCACACCACCATGTAGCCGATGAAGCAGGCGAGCACGAACACCGTGAAGTGGCCCAGGAAGGCTGCGGGCGCGAAGGCGCCGATGAACCAGAAGGCCACGGCCGCGACGGCGAAGATGATGGCCAGCGTCTTGGCGGGCAGCGGGCCCGTGCTGCCATGGCCGTGGCCGCCCTTCTTCTGCTCCACGGGCGCGGCGGCGGCCTTGGGCGCAGGCGCCGGAGCCTGCTTGAGCGGCGGCGCGGGCCAGGTGATGGCGCCGTCCTTGACCACGGTCAGGCCCCGGATGGCGTCGTCTTCCATGTTGACCACGGCCACGCCGTCCTTGGTCTTGCACAGTTCTTCCGTCAGGCGCAGCAGGTTGGTGGCGTACAGGGTCGAGGACTGCTTGGCCAGGCGCGAGGCCAGGTCGGTGTAGCCGATGATGGTCACGCCATGGCGCACCACGGCCTCGCCGGGCACGGTCAGCTCGCAGTTGCCGCCCTGCTCGGCGGCCATGTCCACGATCACGCTGCCGGGCTTCATGCTCTGCACCATCTCGGCGGTGATGAGCTTGGGTGCGGGTTTGCCGGGGATCAGCGCGGTGGTGATGATGATGTCCGCGTCCTTGGCCTGCTCGGCGTACATCTTGCGCTGCGCGGCCTGGAAGCCCTCGCTCATCACCTTGGCGTAACCGCCGCCGCCCGAGCCGTCTTCCTCGTAGTCCACCTTGACGAACTCGCCGCCCAGCGACTTGACCTGGTCGGCCACCTCGGCGCGCGTGTCGTTGGCGCGCACGATGGCGCCCAGGTTGGCCGCCGTGCCGATGGCCGCGAGGCCCGCCACGCCCGCACCGGCGATGAATACCTTGGCCGGAGGCACCTTGCCCGCCGCCGTGATCTGGCCGTTGAAGTAGCGGCCAAAGGCATTGGCCGCCTCGATGACGGCGCGGTAGCCCGAGACGCCCGCCGTGGACGTGAGCGCATCCATCTTCTGCGCGCGGGAGAGCGTGCGCGGCAGGCAGTCGATGGCGAGCACCGTGGCCTTCTTGGCCGCGAGCTGCTCCATCAACCCGGGGTTCTGCGCGGGCCAGACGAAGCCGACCAACGTGCCGCCTTCGCGCATCAGCGCCACCTCGTCGCTGCTCGGCGGGCGCACCTTGAGCACGATGTCCGATCCGGCCCAGAGCTGCGCTGCGCCTTCGACGATCTCGGCCCCGGCGGCGCGGTACGCGTCATCGCTGAAGTTGGCGGCATCTCCCGCACCGGACTCCACGGCGACCGTGAAGCCCAGCTTGACCAGTTTCTCCACCACGTCGGGCACGGTGGCGACACGCTTTTCCAGCGGGAAGGTTTCCCTGGGCACGCCGATGCGCTGCGGGGGGGGGCTTATCGTCTGCATGAAAGGTCTCCTCGAAGTGTCGTGATCTTTTGCAAGGCTTGCCGTCGGCTCCATCCGGAGCCGCGCCGCTGTCTTTCTTGGCGGAGCAAGCGTCCGCAGCGCGGCGGGCCTGTAGGAGTCGTCGGTGAACTTGTCGGCGCTTAAAACTGACCGCAAGCTTACATGAAGAATTTCACACACCGCCCGCTTTCCGGGGCCTGTAGGGGGAACTCCCCAGCCCCGGCGAGGCCACCCGCAAAAAAGCCCGGCGGGGCCGGGCTCGGGCGGGTGGGCGCTGCCTCAGTTCACCACCTGGGCGAGCGCGCCGGAGGCGTATAGCCGGGCCACTTCGTCCAGGCTGCGGCCCTTGATCTTGGCACCCTGGCCTTCGCAGCCGAACTCCAGGTAGCGCTGCTTGCACACGGCCTTGGCGGCCTCGCGGGCGGGCTTGAGCCATTCGCGCGCGTCGAACTTGTCGGGGTTCTCGGCCAGGAACTTGCGCACGGCGCCGGTCATGGCCAGGCGGATGTCGGTGTCGATGTTGATCTTGCGCACGCCGTGCTTGATGGCTTCCTGGATTTCCTCGACCGGCACGCCGTAGGTTTCCTTCATCTTGCCGCCGTACTGGTTGATGATCGCCAACAGCTCGGCGGGCACGGACGAGGAGCCGTGCATCACCAGGTGGGTGTTGGGGATGCGCTGGTGGATTTCCTTCACGCGGCTGATCGCCAGGATGTCCCCCGTGGGCTTGCGGCTGAACTTGTAGGCGCCGTGGCTGGTGCCGATGGCAATCGCCAGCGCGTCGAGCTGCGTGGCCTTGACGAAGACGGCGGCTTCCTCGGGGTCGGTGAGCATCTGGCTGTGGTCGAGCTTGCCCGCCGCGCCAATGCCGTCCTCCTCGCCCGCATCGCCGGTCTCCAGGTTGCCCAGGCAGCCCAGTTCGCCCTCGACGGTGACGCCCACCTTGTGCGCCATCTCCACCACGCGGCGCGTCACGTCCACGTTGTAGTCGAAGCTCGACGGCGTCTTGCCGTCCTCCATCAGCGAGCCGTCCATCATCACCGAGCCGAAGCCCAGGTTGATGGCGCCCTCGCACACCTTGGGGCTGGTGCCGTGGTCCTGGTGCATGACCAGCGGGATGTGCGGGAAGGCTTCGCAGGCCGCCTGGATCAGGTGCTTGATGAAGGGCTCGCCCGCGTACTTGCGCGCCCCCGCGCTGGCCTGCAGGATGACCGGCGCGCCCACCTCGTCGGCGGCGGCCATCACGGCCTGGACCTGCTCCAGGTTGTTGACGTTGAAGGCGGGAATGCCGTAGCTGTTGGCGGCGGCGTGGTCGAGCAGTTCGCGCATCGAGACGAGGGGCATGGCGTGTATCCGTTCTGGTGGGGAAGGTGCGGGGAAATCGCGGCGGTAACCGCTTGGTAACCCGCAATTTTAACCAGCCATGCCCATGAATCCTCTGCACGCCCCGTTCAGCCCGCCACGCAAATCTTGAGCATGTTGGTGCCCCCCGGCGCTCCCATGGGCTCGCCGCAGGTGATGGCGTACACGTCGCCCTTCTGCACGATGTTGCGGGTCTTGAGGTGGCCCTCGGCCTGCGTGAGGGCCGTGTCGCGGTCGGCGCTGGTGTCCATGAGCAGGGGGCGCACGTTGCGGTACATCGCCATCTTGCGCTGCGTGGCGACCTTGGGGGTCAGCGCGTAGATGGGGATGCGGATGCTGTGGCGGCTCATCCACAGCGCCGTGGCGCCGCTGTCGGTCATCGCCACGATGGCCTTGGCGCCCAGGTGGTGCGCCGTGAACAGCGCGCCCATGGCGATGGACTGGTCGATGCGGCCGAAGGTCTGGCCCGTGAAGTCGGCGTCCAGGTGGTGGTCCTCGGCGGCCTCGGCGGCGGCGCAGATGGTCGCCATTTCTTCCACCGTCTCCAGCGGGTACTTGCCCGCCGCCGTCTCGGCGCTCAGCATCACCGCGTCCGTGCCGTCCAGCACGGCGTTCGCCACGTCGCTGACCTCGGCGCGCGTGGGCACGGGGTTGGTGATCATGCTCTCCATCATCTGCGTGGCGGTGATGACCACCTTGTCCAGCTCGCGCGCCATGCGGATCATCTTCTTCTGCAGCGCGGGCACGGCCGCGTTGCCCACTTCCACGGCCAGGTCGCCGCGCGCGACCATGATGCCGTCGCTCACGCGCAGGATGGATTCGAGGTGCGGGATGGCCTCGGCCCGCTCTATTTTTGCGATCAGCCCCGGCCGGTGGCGGAACTCCGACGCCGCCACGTTGCACAACTGGCGCGCCATCTCCATGTCGGTCGCGTTCTTGGGAAAGCTCACCGCCACGTAGTCGGCCTGGAAGCTCATCGCCGTGCGGATGTCTTCCATGTCCTTGGCGGTGAGCGCGGGCGCGGTCAGGCCGCCGCCCTTCTTGTTGATGCCCTTGTTGTTGGACAGCTCGCCACCCACCTTCACCGTGGTGTGCACGGCCTCGCCGCGCACGGCGTCCACCGTGAGCACGATGAGGCCGTCGTTGAGCAGCAGCACGTCGCCCGCTTTCACGTCGCGCGGCAGCTCCTTGTAGTCCAGGCCCACGCCCTGCAGGTCGCCCGGCTCGGTGCGCGAGGCGTCCAGCACGAACTGCGCGCCCGGCTCCAGCCACACCTTGCCTTCGGCGAACTTGCCGACGCGGATCTTCGGCCCCTGCAGGTCGGCCATGATCGCCACCTCGCGCCCGGCCCGCTGGGCGGCGGCGCGCACGGTGGCGGCGCGGTCGATGTGGTCCTGCGCCTTGCCGTGGCTGAAGTTCAGCCGCACCACGTTGACCCCGGCCCGGATCATGGCCTCCAGCAGCGCCGGGTCGCTCGATGCGGGGCCCAGGGTGGCGACGATCTTGGTGGCGCGGCGTGGCGGCATGGCTTGTCTCTCTTTCTGCTTTCGGTGGATGTAATCGAATTTCAATTCTCACAGAAAGCGGTTACCAGCAGGTTACCGGGCGCAGGCCACTCAGCGCATCAACGCCTCGATCTCGTCGGCCTGCACGGGCACGCCGCGCGTGATGAGTTCGCAGCCGGTGTCGGTGACGATGGCGTCGTCCTCAATGCGGATGCCGATGTGGTGGAACGCCTCGGGCACGCCCGGCGCGGGGCGCACGTAGATGCCGGGCTCGATGGTGAGCACCATGCCGGGCCGCAGGATGCGGCTGGGGCGGTTGGTGATGGTCTCGCCCGACAGCGGGTCGCGCCGCTCGCTGGTCTGGCCGACTTCGGTGGGCTCGACGTAGCTGCCGCAGTCGTGTACGTCCATGCCCAGCCAGTGGCCGGTGCGGTGCATGTAGAACTGGAAGTAGGCGCGGCTGTCGATCACGTCCTGCACCGTGCCCACCTTGTTCCTGTCGAGCAGGCCCAGGTCCAGCATGCCCTGGGCGAGCACGGCCACAGTGGCGTCGTGCGGGTCGTTGAAGCGCGCACCGGCCTTGGTGGCGGCGACGGCGGCGTCCTGGCTGGCCAGCACCAGGTCGTACAGGGCGCGCTGGGGGCCGGTGAATTGGCCGTTGGCCGGGAAGGTGCGGGTGATGTCGCTGGCGTAGCCGTCCAGCTCGCAGCCCGCGTCGATCAGCACCAGCTCGCCCGCGCGCACGGGGGCGGCGTCGGCGCGGTAGTGCAGCACGCAGGCGTTGGCCCCGGCGGCGACGATGGAGCCGTAGGCCGGGTACTGCGAACCGGCCTCGCGGAAGGCGTGCAGCAGCTCGGCGTCCAGGTGGTATTCGTACACGTCCTGGCCCGCGCGCAGCATGCGGGCGCTGCGCTGCATGGCGCGGATGTGGGCCTGGGCGCTGATGGCGCTGGCGCGGCGCATCACGTCCTGCTCGTGCGCGTCTTTGATCAGGCGCATTTCGTCGAGCGGCGTACACAGGTCGTTCTGCACGGCGGGGCACAGCGCGCCGTAGCGCACGCGGGCGCGCACGGCGTTCAGCCAGCCGTCCACGCGGGCGGCCAGGCCGGCGTGGGTGGCGAAGGGGTACCAGACGCTCGCGCGGTTCTCCAGCAGGCGGGGCAGTTGTGCATCGAGCGTGACGGACGAGTGCGCGGCCTGCACACCCAGCGCGCTAACGGCGGCCTCGGGGCCGAGGCGGTAGCCGTCCCAGATCTCGCGCTCCAGGTCCTTGGGCTGGCAGAACAGCGTGGCCGCGCCCTCGGCCGTGAGCACCAGGCAGGCGCCGGGCTCGGTGAAGCCCGTCAGGTAGTAGAAGTAGCTGTCGTGCCGGTACAGAAAGTCGCTGTCGCGGTTGCGCTGGCGCTCCGGCGCGGTGGGGATGATGGCGATGCCGCCTTCACCCAGTTGGGCGGCAAGGCGGGCGCGGCGTTGGGCGTAGAGGGGCTGGTGTGGGATCATCCGCGCATTGTGGAGCATGCATGCCTGTCTTTCTTTCGTCTTTGCTGCATTTCATCTGGACGGCCCTCATCCCGCTGACCGGCCTGGTGCTGACGGCGCTGCTGGTGCTCTATGCGCTGTACGTCCGCGCCTTCCGCGCGCCGCAAAAGTGGCTGCTGGCCCCGCGCGCGCTGCAGGCGCTGTGCGGCGTGGCGGGCGTGGGCATGGCGCTGCTGCTGCTCAACCTGTACCTGGACCACAGCGCCCACCAGGCGCGGCAGGACGGCGCCGTGGTGCGCGCCGGGCGCGAGCGCTTCGTGCTGCCGCGCGACTACCAGTACGGCGAACTGCTCATCCCCCAGGGCAGCCTGATCAACCGCAAGGACCCGTTCGACAAGGGCGAGCCTGACCGCCCACTGGCGCTGCACGGACTGGAAGCGGTGCGCTTCGCGCAGCCGGTGGAGGTCGCGGGCGTGTGGGCCAGCGCGATGCAGACGGTGCCCGCGCGCGTGGAGCTGGCGCGCGACCAGTCCGTGGGCCCGGTGTATCGCTTCAACAGCGCCAGCCAGGCCTGGGAGCTGCACAAGCTGGTGCCCGCGCTGGCGTGCAAGAAGGGCCAGATCGCCGTCTTTCAGGTGCCGCACATTCCCTACGACGTGCAGGCCGAGCTGGGCAAGCCCGCGCCCGATGGGCCACAGGCGCGCTTTCTGCCCAGCCAGTGGATGTTGCGCAACTGCGAGAACGGCCCGCCGATCAGCGTGGAGCCTGCGGCGCCGCGTTGAGCTGGGCCAGGCGCTCGGGCGTGCCCACGTCCGTCCAGCGGCCCGTGTAGAGCTGCGCGGTGACGCGGCCCGCATCCATCGCGGCGCGCAGCAGCGGCGCGAGCGGCGCGGCCACGCCCTGCGGATTGCCGGGCGGTATGCCGCACCACGGCGGCGCGAACAGCGCGGCGCGCAGCAGCGCGATGGTGCTGTAGGTGTAGCGCGGCGCGGGGTCGCTCGCAGGCAGGTTCAGCGCCAGACCGTCCGCCGACAGGCCGAAGTCGCCGCGCGGGTGGTGCGCCGGGTTGGGCACCAGCCACAGGTGGGCCAGGTGGCCGCTGGCGGCGAAAGCTTGCGCGGCGGCGGGGTCGAACGTGAAGTCGGGCGCAAACACGTCGCCTGCCGCGAGCCAGAACACGTCGCCCAACTGCGGCAGGGCACGGGCGATGCCACCCGCCGTCTCCAGCGCGCGGCCAAAGTCTTCACCCTCATGCGAGTATGAAATTGATAGCTGCCTGTGCTTATCCAATAAGGGCTGGAGGCCAAAATGGCTTGAAATCTGCTCACCCAACCAGGCGGTGTTGATGACCCCGCGCGCCACGCCCGCCTGCTGCAAGGCGCGCAAATGCCACTCCAGCAGCGGGCGGCCCTGCACGGGCAGCAGCGGCTTGGGGCAGGTATCGGTCAGCGGGCGCATGCGCTCACCGCGCCCGGCGGCGAGCAGCATGGCGGGGGGCTGGGCGGCGGCGGGGTGCGGTGCTTGCATGGCCCGGACTGTAGCGCGCACCACCCCGGTAAAATCCGGGGTTTCCCTCCCCACAGCCCCTTTTCTCGGAACCGCCCCATGGCCGACTCTCAACAAATGGCGAATGCGATCCGCGCACTCGCAATGGATGCCGTTCAACAAGCCAATTCCGGCCACCCCGGCGCGCCCATGGGCATGGCCGACATGGCCGTGGGGCTGTGGGGCCGCCACCTCAAGCACAACCCCGCCAACCCGCAGTGGGCCGACCGCGACCGCTTCGTGCTCTCCAACGGCCACGGCTCGATGCTGCTGTACGCACTGCTGCACCTCACGGGCTACGACCTGCCGATGGGCGAGCTGAAGAACTTCCGCCAGTTGCACAGCAAGACGGCGGGCCACCCCGAGGCGGGCATCACCCCCGGCGTGGAGACGACCACCGGCCCGCTGGGCCAGGGCATTACCAACGCCGTGGGCTTTGCGCTGGCCGAGAAGCTGCTGGCGAGCGAGTTCAACCGCGACGGCTATTGCCTAGTGGACCACCACACCTACGTCTTCCTGGGCGACGGCTGCCTGATGGAAGGCATCAGCCACGAGGCCGTGGCGCTGGCGGGCGCGTGGAAGCTGAACAAGCTGATCGCGCTGTATGACGACAACGGCATCAGCATCGACGGGGCAGTAGCGCCCTGGTTCATCGACAACACCGCCCTGCGCTTCGTGGCCTGCGGCTGGAACGTGATCGGCCCCATCGACGGCCACGACGCCGACAAGGTGGCCGCCGCCGTGGCCGAGGCCAAGCAGCAGGCCGACCGCCCCACGCTGATCATCTGCAAGACGCACATCGGCAAGGGCAGCCCCAACCGCGCCAACACGGCCAAGGCCCACGGCGAGCCGCTGGGCGCCGACGAGATCGCCCTGACGCGCAGCGCGCTGGGCTGGACGAGCGAGCCCTTCGCCATTCCGCAGGACGTGTACGCCGCCTGGGACGCCAAGGCCGCGGGCCGGACCGCCGAGGCCGCGTGGAACGAGCGCTTTGCCGCCTATGCCGCCGCCTACCCCGAGCAGGCGGCCGAGTTCAAGCGCCGCATGGCGGGCGACCTGCCCAAGCACTTTGCGCAGGTGGCCGTGGACACGGTGGTGGGCGCGCACACCAAGGCCGAGACGGTGGCGAGCCGCAAGGCCAGCCAGATCGCACTGGAAGCCTTTACCGCCGCGCTGCCCGAGCTGCTGGGCGGCAGCGCCGATTTGACCGGATCGAACCTGACCAACACCAAGAGTACGCCCGCGCTGCGCTTCGACCTGGTGGGCCACGTGGTCAAGAACGAGGCTGGCCAGGGTGGCCGCCACATCAACTACGGCGTGCGCGAGTTCGGCATGGCCGCCATCATGAACGGCATTGCGCTGCATGGCGGCTTCATCCCCTACGGCGGCACCTTCCTGACCTTCAGCGACTACAGCCGCAACGCGATCCGCATGGCGGCGCTGATGAAGCAGCGCGTGATCCACGTGTTCACGCACGACTCCATCGGCCTGGGTGAAGACGGGCCCACGCACCAGAGCATCGAGCACGCGGCCAGCCTGCGCCTGATCCCCAACCTGGACGTGTGGCGGCCCGCCGATACCGCCGAGACGGCGGTGGCCTGGAGCGTGGCCCTGTCCAACCGCGACAAGCCCACGGCGCTGCTGCTGTCGCGCCAGAACCTGCCCTATGCGCCCAAGAAGGACCTGGGCGACATCTCGCGCGGCGCCTACGTGCTCTCCGAGCCCGCCGACATCGGCCTGAAGAAGAAGGCCCAGGCCGTGATCATCGCCACGGGCTCCGAGGTGCAGCTGGCCCTGGCCGCGCAGAAGCTGCTGGCCGAGCGCAAGCTTGCCGTGCGCGTGGTCTCCATGCCCAGCACCACCACCTTCGACCGCGAGGACGTGAAGTACAAGAAGGCCGTGCTGCCCGCCAGCCTGCCGCGCATCGCCGTGGAAATGGGCGCGACGGACGGCTGGTGGAAATACGGCGTGGCCGCCGTCGTGGGCATCGACACCTATGGCGAATCGGCCCCGGCGCCCGTGCTGTTCAAGCACTTCGGCTTCACGCCCGAGAACGTGGCCGCGACGGTGCAGGCCGTGCTCAAGCGCAGCAAGTAACAACAAGCATTCATCAACCTTTGGAGATTCAAGCTATGACGATCAAGATTGGCATCAACGGCTTCGGCCGCATCGGCCGCAACGTGCTGCGCTCCGCCATCCAGAACTTCAGCGACATCGAGGTCGTGGGCATCAACGACCTGCTGGAGCCCGACTACCTGGCCTACATGCTGCAATACGACAGCGTGCATGGCCGCTTTGACGGCACCGTGGCCGTGGAAGGCAGCACGCTGATCGTCAACGGCAAGAAGATCCGGCTGACGCAGGAGCGCGACCCCGCCAACCTGAAGTGGAGCGAGGTGGGCGCGGACGTGGTGATCGAGTCCACCGGCCTGTTCCTGGACAAGGCCAGCGCGCAGAAGCACATCGACGCGGGCGCGAAAAAGGTCATCCTGTCGGCTCCCAGCAAAGACGACACGCCCATGTTCGTGTTCGGCGTGA
This sequence comes from Acidovorax sp., assembly GCF_047607405.1. Lineage (GTDB taxonomy): Bacteria > Pseudomonadota > Gammaproteobacteria > Burkholderiales > Burkholderiaceae_C > Acidovorax. The sequence goes on from NZ_JASGDA010000104.1 coordinate 22,839, forward strand.
ACCACGGCACGTACAAGGGCGAGGCCATCATCTCCAACGCATCCTGCACCACCAACTGCCTGGCGCCCGTCGCCAAGGTGCTGCATGACAAGTGGGGCATCAAGCGCGGCTTGATGACCACGGTACACGCGGCCACCGCCACGCAGAAGACGGTGGACGGCCCGAGCAACAAGGACTGGCGCGGCGGCCGCGGCATCCTGGAGAACATCATCCCCAGCAGCACGGGCGCGGCCAAGGCCGTGGGCGTGGTGATTCCGTCGCTGAACAAGAAGCTCACGGGCATGTCGTTCCGCGTGCCGACCAGCGACGTGTCGGTGGTGGACCTGACGGTGGAGCTGGACAAGCCCGCCACCTACGACGAGATCAAGGCCGAGATGAAGGCCCAGTCCGAAGGCGCGCTCAAGGGCGTGCTGGGCTACACCGAGGACAAGGTGGTGGCGACGGACTTCCGTGGCGACACCCGCACGTCCATCTTCGACGCCGACGCGGGCATCGCGCTGGACGGCACCTTCGTCAAGGTCGTGAGCTGGTACGACAACGAGTGGGGCTACTCGAACAAGTGTCTGGAAATGGTGCGCGTGGTTTCCAAGTAAGAGGGGCCGTTGAGCCTCCACGCGCCCCCGCAAGGCCGCGCCGCCACCTAGGCCGCGCGGCCTTCGTACGTCTCGGTATCCACTTCGCTCGTGCTTTGCGCGTTGTAGCGCTCGCCGGTCACGGTGCGTTCGTTGATCAGCGCGTCGAGCCGTTCCATCAGCGCAGCGTCCAGCCGCACGTCGATGGCGCCCAGGTCTTCGCGCAGGTGCTCCACGCTCGTCGTGCCGGGAATGGGAATGATGTGCTCGCCCCGGTGCAGCAACCAGGCCAGCGCCAGTTGCGCGGGGGTGCAGCCCGCGTCGCGCGCGATGGCGCGGTAGCCGTCCAACAGGCGCAGGTTGGCGGCATAGGCATCCGGCGCGAAGCGCGGCATGGTGCGGCGGATGTCCTTTTCGTGCAAGGTGCCCACGTCCGTGAGTTCGCCGCACAGGAAGCCCCGCGCCACGGGGCTGAAGGCGACAAAGGCCGTGCCCAGTTCACGGCAGGCGTCGAGCACCGCGATCTCGGGGTTGCGCGTCCACAGCGAATACTCGGTCTGTACCGCCGCGATGGGATGCACGGCGTGCGCGCGGCGCAGCGTGGCGGCGGACACTTCGGACAGGCCGATGCTGCGAATCTTGCCCGCGCGCACCAGGTCGGCCAGCGCGCCCACGCTGTCCTCGATGGGCACGCGCTTGTCCCAGCGGTGCAGGTAGTACAGGTCGATCACGTCGGTCTGCAGGCGGCGCAGGCTGTCCTCGCAGGTGGCGCGCAGCGTGGCGGGGCGACCGTCGATCACGCGCACCGGCTTGCCGTCGCCGTTCACGTCCACGCCCTGCATGCCGCATTTGCTGGCGAGGGTGAAGCGGCTGCGGTGGGGCTTCAGCACGCGGCCCACCAGGGTTTCGTTGGCGCCGAAGCCGTAGAGCGCGGCGGTGTCGAACAGCGTCACGCCCGCATCGAGCGCGGCGAGCAGCACGCGCTCGCCCTGTTCCGGGGATACCGGCTCGCCGTAGGCGTGGCTGAGGTTCATGCAGCCGAGGCCAATGGCCGAGACGGTGAAGGGGCCGAGCGATCGAATCATGCCGTGATTGTCGCGCATGCGTACCTGCGGGCCGGGGCTGGGCGGCTCAACGGCAGCTGTAGCTGGCCGCCTCGCGGGATGAGCCCGTGCCGTTCCACTTGATCTGCTTGGGGTACACGCAGACCGGGTAGCTGGTGCTGTTGTCGCGCGAGCGGATCACGATGTCGCCGGGCGCGCTGCCGCGTTCCACCCAGTCCACCAGGGCGCTGAACATCGTGTCCTGCTCGCGCGTCGGGGTCTGGTTGCTGTTGCCGGGCAGCTGGGGCATGGGCACGCTGTTGTTGACGTTGCCCACGGTCCAGGCGCGGCCCTGGGAGCTGTGCGCCATGCCGGGCATGTTGTACAGCCGCAGGAACTGCTGCACCTGGGCGTCGCCGCCGGCCAGGGCCTTGACCCGTTCGTAGTAATTCAGCGCGCCCTGGGGCGGGATCACGTCCTCGGCCAGGCCGTTCCACATGATCATCTTGCGGCCCAGGCTGGCGAACTTCAGGCTCGCGGCAGTGTCATCGGTCTGGTAGTCGCGCAGCAGCGGGTGTGCCAGGGCCTGTGCGAATGCCTGGCTGTAGCTCGCGTAGTCGAACGCCTGCCAGCGGTTGCGTTCGCTGGTGGATCCATTGCGGATCGGCAGGGCCGAGGCGCCACTGGCGTCGGCGGCGTAGCGCACATCGCGCAGGCCGATGGCCAGCATGTCGGCGCTGGCGCTCGTGATCTGGCCGCCCAGGCTGGCGCCTTTGGCCAGGCCCCACCAGAGCTGCTTGGCGCCCAACTTCTTGCCGCTGCGTCCGTCTGCGGTCTGTTGCGGGTCATAGCTGCCATCGGTCGTGGGGCCGTACCAGATCTTGTTCAGGGCCACGGCCTCGGCGGCGCTCAGGCAGTTGGCGGCGTCGGTGTTGGTGCCGGTGACGCCAGTGCCCGCGACACCAGTACACAGGGCCGCGGCATCGCGCAGCGGGTCGTAGGCGCAGGCATGCGGGTCGATCAGGAAACCGAGCTTCTCACGGTCGCAGCTGGCCACGGCGCGGGCCGTGGCCGCGTTGGCCTTGCGGGCAAAGGCCTCGGCACGGGCCTTGTCCAGCGCGTTGTAGCCCAGCTCTGCCTTCATCACGACCTGGGTGTAGAGCGCGGCCAGGCTGAAGCTGGGCGCGCTGACAGCGGACTGGGCGATCAGATAGCCGTCATAAAGCTCGGGGTGCTTCTGCGCCATCTGCAGGCCCTGGCGGCCGCCTTGTGAATGGCCGTCGTAGTAGCTGTAGCGCGGCGCCTTGCCGTAGTAGAGGTCCACCAGCGCGCGCGTCTTGAGCGCCTGCTGAAGGATGGAGCGGTAGCTCATGTCGTTCATGCTGGGTTCGTTGACCTGGCCGTTGGACAGGAAGGCGAAGGACGCATCCTGGTAGGCGGGCTGGCCCCCGTCGTGCGTGCCAGTTGCATAGCCCATGTTGGCGTTGACGATGGCGGGCACTTTGCTGCCGATCTTGTCCGGCTCGCGGTGGCCGCCGCCGACCCAGCCGCCCCCGCCGTAGTTGCGGATGCGCTCGTTCCAGCTGGCGTGCGCAGGCAGCCAGACCTCGATGCCGATGCCTTCGGTGTAGGAAGGCGCGCTGCGGTCCTTCTCCACCTCGGTGGAGCCCGGGCCGACCAGCAGCTTGACCAGGCACATGTCGAGCGCGGTCGTGACCGGCTGCGTGGAATCCACGGCCACGAGCTTGGTGCCCTTGGGGATGGCGCGCACCGCAATCACGCGGGTCTGCGCATCGGGCTTGAAGGCGGTCTTGATCCCGTCGTCGCAGGCCAGGGGCCGCGGCGCGGGGGCGAGGCCGGCGCAGCCGACCAGGAGGGCGGCCAGGGTCAGGCCGCCCAGGATCTTGGGCAGGGTTCTCATCTTGTCTCCTTGTTGTGGTCGAAAAACTGTCGGTCTTCAGCGCTTGGGCAACTTCAGCTGGCTGGGCAGGGGCACGGGGCGGCGCAGCACGTCGTCGGCCAGCCACAGCGCGCTGCGCCGCGCGCGGGCCGCCACCACGTCCAGCGGCAGTTGCTGGTAGTCGTCGTTGAAGACCTCGAAGCTGTAGTCGCCCCGGTAGCCGATGCGCTCCAGGCGCAGCACCAGGTCGGCCAGTTGCTCGCTGTGGACTCCCTCGCCGGGAAACACCCGGAAGGTGCGGGCCGTGGTCATGCGCTCCTCGAAGGTCGGCGTTTCGTTCCACATGAAGTCGGAAAGCTGCACGAGGAAGATGCGCCCGGGATCGATTTCGTCCAGCGCGTCCAGCGGCGTCTTGGCCGCGAAGATGTGGAACGAATCCAGCCCCAGGCCCAGGTTGGGGCAGTCGGCCCGGCACACCACGTCCCAACTGGTGGTGAATTCGTTGATAGTGCGCCCCCACGACAGGCCCTCGTAGGCCACGCGGATGCCCAGCGGAATGGCCAGCATGGCCAGCTTGCGCAGGTCCTGCGCAATGGCGTCCAGGTCTTGCGTGGCATGGCGCGAGGTGGAGGAGCATGCCAGCAGCACGCGGCTGCCGGTAGCGGCGCACATCTCCAGCATGGCCTTGGCAATATCGACCTTGTAGTGGTGCAGGTGCCCGGACAGGCCCTCGAAGTCGCGCAGCACCTGAAAGCCCGTGGGACGCATGCCGCTGGCGCGCACGGCGGCGGCGGCTGCCGCGACCCCGCCCGGATGGGTGGCCAGGTCGCGGGCGCTGAGCATCACCTGACTGAAACCCGCGCGCTGCATGGCCTCCAGCTTGGCCTCCAGCGGGCCTGCCAAGGTGATGGTGTCCATGCCGTAGCCGTCCAGCGGTCGCGCGGCCATGTCATGCATCCCGGTGTACGAGTTCAAACGCCACGGTGCCCAGGGCACTGCGCGTCAGCGCGCCACGGTCGCCGGGGTGGCGCGCGCCCAGTTCCACGAACTCCACCCCGCGCGCCTTGAGCGCCTGCACGGCAGCCCCCACGTCCGCCGCGCCCAGCCCGATGCGCTGCAGGCATTCGGGCGCGTCGTCGTGCTCCAGACCGGGGTCGGGCTCGACCAACTGCCAGAGGAAACTGCCGCAGGGGCTGCGCATGAGCTTGCCCTTGGGCAGGATGCCGAAGCGCTCCTCGTCAGGCAGCAGGCGAAAGTCGAACATCTGCTCGTAGTACGCGATCCAGTCGGCGGAGCGCTCGCAGCCGACGTACTGCACCACGCCGAAGTAGCCCATGCCCGCGATGGCCTCGGGGTGGGCATCGACGGTCGGGATGGGCGTGAAGTCGATGTCGTAGATGGAGAACTCCTGCCAGCGGTCCACGAAGTAGATGCGGCTGCTGCCTGGCCCGTGGATCGCGGGAATGTGCAGCTCCATCGCCTGCGCGTGGCTGGCCACCGGCCAGGCGCCCAACTCCAGGCAGCGCTGGTGGGCCTGGCGGGCATCCCGCACGCGCAGCGCCACGGCCGACAGTACCGGGCGGGCGTCCTCCGTGGCGGTGACGCGCGCGTCGTCAGGGCTGGCGTTGACCACGAGGTTCATGCCGCCCTGGCGGTAGAGCGTCACCTCCCGGGAACGGTGCCGCGCGACCGGGCGAAAGCCCATGCGCTCCAGAACCTGCCCGAGCGCCTGGGGAGCGCTGGTGGCGTATTCGATGAACTCGATGCCTTCTATGCCCAGGCGGTTGGGCGGGCTGGGAACGTCTTCGCGCTGAAGCGGATCCATGGGCGGTTCTCCAGGGAGTTGTTCTATGCCGCGAGCGCCCGCAGCCGCTCGGGCGTGGTGGGCGGCAGGCCGAAGTATTCGAGGTAGGCCGGAATCTGCTCGAACAGCATGTCCGACCCGACCTGGATACGGCAGCCACGGGCCTGCGCAGCCTGCAGAAAGGCCGTCATCTCCGCACGCATCACCACCTCGCCGACGAAGGTGCCGGGGGCCAGCCGATCCACGTCCAGGGGCAGCGGGTCGCCGTCGCGCATGCCCAGCGGTGTCGCGTTGATCACCATGTCCATGCCTTCGGGGTCACGGCCTGCGCAGTCCACGGCGAGTTGCGGGTAGTGCGTGCGCAGCCGCTGCGCGAGGCCGCGCGCCGATGCCTCGTTCACGTCGAACAGCTTGAGCTGCGCCACCCCGGCCCCTGCGAGCGATGCCGCAATGGCCGAACCCACGCCGCCCGCGCCCAGCACCAGGGCGCTGGCGCCCTCCAGCCGCACACCCTTGCGCCGCGCGCCGCGCACGAAGCCCTCGCCGTCGAACAGGTCGCCGTGCAGGCGACCGTCGCCCCCCCGGCGCACCGCGTTGCACGCGCCGGCAATGCGCACCGCCGTGCTGGCCTCGTCCAGCAGCGCCACAGTGCTGACCTTGTGCGGCATGGTGATGAGCGCACCCAGGATGTTGGTGAGCCGGAACACCGAGCGCAGCAAGTCCGGGTAGTCCGGCTCCTGGCACCCCATGGGCACGACCACCGCATCGACGCCCGCCTGCGCGAAGTAGGGGTTGTAGATCATCGGCGACTTGAACGCGAACGTCGGGTAGCCGATGTGGGCGATGAGCGAGGTCGTTCCCCGGATCATGGCGGCGGGCAGTGCGGCGACGGCGGTGTCCTGGCTCACTTGCGCAGCTTGTCCAGTTCGGCCTGCAGTTCCTTGACGGTCTCGGCAACAGGCTGACCGTGCTTTTCGATCACGGGCTTCATGCGCTCGCGCAGCTTGGCCGTTTCCGCCGCCGAGAACTCGGCGACCTGCATGCCGGCCTTGCGCAGTTCCTCCAGGCTGCCGCCCGCCTGATCGCGGGTGATCTGGCGCTGGAATTTGGCGGCCTCCACGGCGGCGTCCTGCAGCACCTTTTGCTCGGCGGCGCTCAGGCCGTCCCACACCTTCTTGCTGAAGATCAGCGACTGGGGGTTGTACTGGTGGTTGGTGAGGGTGAGGTACTTCTGCACCTCGGCGAACTTGTTGGCCTGGATCACGCTGACCGGGTTTTCCTGCCCGTCCACGGCCTTCTGCTCCAGCGCGGCGTACAGCTCCGGGAAGGCCAGGGGCGTGGGGTTGCCGCCCAGCGCCTTCACCCAGTCGAGGTTGATGGGGCTGGGGATCACGCGCAGCTTCAGGCCCGCGATGTCCTCCACCTTGGTCACCGGGCGGCGGCTGTTGGTCAGCTGGCGAAAGCCCAGCTCCCAGTACGCCAGGCCGACGATGCCCTTTTCCTGCAGCTTGGCGTGCAGCTTCTGGCCGAAGGGGCCATCGACGACGGCATCCGCCTCGCGCGCGTTGGCGAACATGAAGGGGAAGTCGTACACGACGAAGTCCTTGACCTGCGCCGCCAGGATGCCCGAGTTCAGCGCCACGATCTCGATGGTGCCGCCCTGCAGCGCGCTCACGTTGGCAGCGTCGCCGCCCAGCGTGCCGCCGGGGAACACGTTGACCTTGAGCTTGCCGCCCGAGCGCGCGGCCACGATCTCGGCGAACTTCTCGGCGCCCGTGGCCAGGGGGTGGCCCTTGGGGTTTTGCAGCGCGAACTTGAAGCTGCGCTCGCGGATGTCCTGCGCGGCGGCCAGGCCGAATGCGCTCACGGCCAGTGCGGCCACCAGGGTCTTGAGAAGCAGGCGTTTCATGGTTTGTCTCCTTGGGTTGAAAAAAGAAGGGGCCTCGGATGGGGTCAATAGAACCAGCGCGCGGGCACCATGACCAGCTGCGGGAACGCCACCATCAGGAACATGATGGCGAACTGCGCCACCATGAAGGGAACGACGCCGCGCGTGACCTCGTCCATGCGCACCTTGCCCACGCCCGCCACCGTGTTGAGCACGGTGCCCACGGGCGGCGTGATCAGGCCGATGGCGTTGTTGATGATGAACAGCACGCCGAAATAAACAGGGTCGATGCCCGCCGCCTTGACCACCGGCATCAGCACAGGGGTGAGCAGCAGGATGGTGGGCGTCATGTCCAGCGCCGTGCCCACCACCATCACCAGCACCATGATGGCCAGCATCAGCAGGCGCGGGCTGTCCAGCAGCGGCTGCAGCAGCGCCACCACCTGGCCAGGGAGCTGGGCCACCGTGATGAGCCAGGCAGACACCATGGCTGCCGCCACCAGAAACATCACGACGGCGCTGGTCTTGCCCGCGCTGATGAACAGCCGACGCAGGTCGCCCCAGCCGATCTCGCGGTACACGAACAAGGACACCAGCAGCGCATACATCGCCGCCACCACGGCCGCCTCGGTCGGGGTGAAGATGCCGAACTTCAGGCCGAACACCACGATCACCGGCAGCCCCAGCGCCCAGGCGGACTGGCGCAGGGCCTGCATCACCTCCGCGCGGCTCTTGCGCGGCGGCGGCTTGACCTGCTCGCGGCGCGCCACCCACCACCAGGTGGCCCACAGGGACACCGCCAGCAGCAGGCCCGGCGCGATGCCCGCCAGGAACAGCTTGGAGATGGACACGTTGGCCGCCACACCGAAGATCACGAAGCCGATGCTGGGCGGAAGCACCGGCGCGATGATGCTGGCCGAGGCGATCAGCCCCGCCGAGCGCGCCTTGTCGTGCCCCGCCGCCACCATCATGGGCAGCAGCAAGGCCCCCAGGGCGGCGGCGTCCGCCACCGCCGAGCCCGAAAGCGCCGCCATGATGACCGCCGCCACGATGGCCACGTAGCCCAGCCCGCCCTGGATGTGCCCCACCAGCGCCATCGCCAGCTGCACGATGCGGCGCGACAGGCCGCCCGCGTTCATCAGCTCGCCCGCGAGCATGAAGAACGGCACCGCCAGCAGCGGAAAGCTGTCCGCGCCGTTGATGACGTTCTGCGCCAGGATCTGCGCGTCGAACATGTCCAGGTGCCACATCAGCGCCACGCCGCAGATCAGCAGCGAGAACGCGATGGGAATGCCCAGCGCCATGGCGCCCAGCAGCGAGCCGAGGAAGATGGTCAGTGTCATGGGGTGTCGCCTTTCGGTGCCGGACTCAGCGCGCGCCCGGCTCCTGGCCGGGATGGGGTTGCTCTTCGCTCTCGCGGAACATCTGCAGCTCGTCCTCGCGCAGCTCGCCGCGCAGCAGCCGCAGCAGGTCCAGCGCCAGAATCACACCGCCCAGCACGGCGAAGACCATGCCGCTGGCGTAGAAGAACGCAACCGGCACCTCCATCACGGCGCTGGCCGTGCCCCAGTTGATGCGCGTCTGCTCCAGCGAGCCGCTGAACACCAGCCAGCACACGGCCAGCATGGCGGCATACGACAGCCCCAGGCAGAACTTGCGCCCCGCAGGCCCCAGGCGACCCACCAGCATGTCCGTGCCCAGGTGGGCGCGCTCGTGCAGGGCCACGGCGGCACCCAGGAAGGTCAGCCACACGAACAGCCAGCGCGACAGTTCCTCCGACAGGCTGATGCCGGAGTTGAATGCGTAGCGCAGCACCACGTTGCCGAACACCAGCACGACCATCAAGGCCAGCATGGCGGCAATGGCCTGGTCCACCAGCCAGCAGATTCGCGAAATGATTGAGGTCATGGGTTGCCTTGTCTCCAAACCATAATGTACGAACTGGTTAGTTTCTCGACATGCGGGTTTCCCCCGGGTTTGCTTGCGCGCTGGCGCTAACAGTTATGCCGGGTTGGAATGGCGCACGAAGCGCAGCACCATGTCCACCACGCTCTGGCGGCGCACGGCGCGCTGGGTTGGGGACAGGGTGTCCCGCTTGAAGATGAGGTCGAACGTGTGCCGGTTGGACACGTTGAAGAAGCTCAGCGCCGAGATGGACGCATGCAGGTCGATGGCGTCCAGCCCCGGGCGGAAGACGCCCTGGGCCACGCCCCGGTCGTACAACTGCTGGATGGACTCGATCGCGGGCACGTTCAGGTCCTGGATCATCTTGCTGCGCGCGAGGAACTGGCCCCGCTGCACGTTCTCGGTCATGACCAGGCGGATGAAGTCCTCGTTGTCCAGGTGGTGGTCGAAGGTAAAGCCCACCAGCGCAGCCAGCGCGGCCTCGGGCGCCAGGTCTTCCAGGTGCAGCTGCGACTCGATGGCGCGCATGCGCCGGTAGGCATCCTCCAGCACGGCCAGGTACAAGCCCTCTTTGCTACCAAAATAGTAGTAAATCATGCGCTTGCTGGTGTGCGTGGAGTCCGCGATGGCGTCGATGCGCGCGCCGTCGAACCCCTTGGCGGCAAACTCCGCCGTCGCCACCTCCAGGATGCCCGCCATGGTGCGCTCCGGGTCGTTGGTGCGCGTCGCGGCGCGCTTGGACGCCGGCGCGGCTGCACGAGGGGGCCGTGAATGTACCGTTCGGTTCATTTACAAAGTATAGGGCGGCAGCGCGCGCAAGGCCGCCAGGCACCGCCGCCATTCAGGCCATCCTGCACGCCGACGCGGGCGGCGGCTCCAAGGCTGCCCATGCCCTCCACAGCATTTGCATTGCCTCATTTGCTTCCAAATCAATAGCTGCTTGCACTCTCTGGATAAGGGCTAGAGGCCGATTTGGCGTGTAGTCACCCACGCCAGTGCGACAAACCCTGCCTGGGCTGGGGCCGTGGGCACGGTCTGGAGCAGGAAGGGCCAGCTCCGCGGTCGTCGCAACAGCGGCCCCCGCAGCTTGCCCTGAAAACCGTGGTGCCTGCCCCAGGGCCACGCTGACAAGCCGTCCTAGAATCCCCCCATGACCTTCACCGAAATGCTGCGCCATGCCACGGCGCAGAACCATTCCCTGCTGTGCGTGGGCCTGGACCCGGAGCCCGCGCGGTTTCCCGCGGGCATGCAGGGTGACGCGCACCGGATCTACGACTTCTGCGCCGCCATCGTGGACGCCACCGCCGACCTGGTGTGCGCGTTCAAGCCGCAGATCGCGTACTTCGCCGCCCACGGCGCCGAGGACCAGCTGGAGCGCCTGATGCAGCACCTGCGCGCCAACGCCCCGCACGTGCCGGTGATCCTGGACGCCAAGCGCGGCGACATCGGCTCCACGGCCGAGCAGTACGCCAAAGAGGCTTTCGAGCGCTATGGCGCGGACGCGGTCACGCTCTCGCCCTTCATGGGCTTCGACTCGGTGCAGCCCTACCTGGCCTACCCCGGCAAGGGCGCCTTTCTGCTATGCCGCACGTCCAACCCGGGCGGCGACGACCTGCAGAACCAGCGGCTGGCCAGCATCGACGGCCAGCCGCTGCTGTACGAGCACGTGGCCCGCCTGGCGCAAGGCCCGTGGAACAAGAACGGCCAGCTCGGCCTGGTGGTGGGCGCCACCTACCCGCAGGAGATCGAGCGCGTGCGCGCCATTGCGCCCACGCTGCCGCTCCTGATCCCCGGCGTGGGCGCGCAGGGCGGCGACGCCGTGGCCACCGTGCGCGCGGGGCTGCGCGAGGGCGGGACCATCATCGTGAACTCCTCGCGCGCCATCCTGTATGCGTCCAAGGGCGAGGACTTTGCCGCCGCCGCCCGCGCCGCCGCGCTGGCCACCCGCGATGCGCTGAACGCGGCGCGGCCCTGAGCCACTCAAGAACGTGGCCATCGGCACCCGGCCGGCACCCAGGCAAACCACGAGAAAGCCGTCGAATGAACACCCTGCGCTTTGACCTGCCCGCCCCCGACATCCGCCCCTGGCGCGCGGGCAACACCGGCACCGAGGGCGTGTGGCGCTTCGAATCCGGCCAGCCCGGGCGCAGCGTGATGATCACGGCCCTGGTACACGGCAACGAGCTGTGCGGCGCCTGGGCGCTCCAGGGCTTGCTGGAGGCGGACCTACGGCCCCAGCGCGGCGCGCTGACGCTGGCGTTCTGCAACCTCGACGCCTTCGACCGCTTCGACCCCGCCGACCACGACGCCTCGCGCTTCACCGACGAGGACCTGAACCGCCAGTGGACCGACGCGCGCATCGACGCCGCCGATGCCGCCCGCTCCCGCGAGCGCCGCCGCGCCCAGGCGCTGCGCCCCTTCGTGGCCCAGGCCGACTGGCTGCTGGACATCCACTCCATGCACGAGCCCGGCGCGCCGCTGCTGCTCACCGGCATGCAGCCGCGCAACCTGGAGCTGGCGCGCGCCCTGCGCTCGCCCGAGCACGTGGTGGTGGACGCGGGCCACAAGGACGGCGTGCGCATGCGCGACTACGGCCGCTTTGGCGAGCTGGCCGACAACGGCACGCGCTCGCTGCTGGTGGAATGCGGCTTCCACGGCGACCCGGCCAGCCGCGCCGTGGCGCAGGACCAGTGCGTGCGCTTTCTAGAACAGTCCGGCACCGTGGACGCCGCCACGCTGGCCGCGCAACTGCCCGGCTGGCGCCTGCCCGACGCGCCGCGCCAGTGGGCGCTGGAAGTGACCGGCCCCGTGGTCGCCACCAGCAGCGCCTTCCGCTTCGCGGAGCCCTACACCGGGCTGGAAGTGATCGAAAAAGCCGGTACGGTCATCGGCTGGAATGGCGACGGCGTGCCCGTGACCACGCCCTACGACGACTGCGTGCTCGTCATGCCCTCCGTGCGGCAGGCGCGCGCGGGCGTCACGGTGGTGCGCTTTGCGCGGCGCAGGGTGCTCTGAAGGCTTCAATACTCCTATTTTTGTAGCTACTTGTGCATGCCAGATAAGCGCTAAAGGCCAAAAACACCTCAAAAAACGCCCCGACCCGTGGCAGACTCACGGCTTTCCATCCAAGCCCTGCCCCATGCTCACCGGTGAATTGAGAAACAAGGTCGATCAAGTCTGGAACGCCTTCTGGTCCGGCGGCATCGCCAACCCGCTCGAAGTCATCGAGCAGATCACCTACCTGCTCTTCCTGCGCGCGCTCGACAGCGACCAGACCCGCGAAGACAACAAGGCCCAGCGCCTCAAGACCCGGGCCGTGCGGCTCTTCCCCGAAGGCCTGGACGCCAAGGGCCGCCCGTTCGACGACCTGCGCTGGTCGCGCTTCAAGCACATGGCGCCCGCCGACATGCACACCGTGCTGGGCGAACACGTCTTCCCCTTCCTGCGCGGCCTGCACGCATCCGGCGGCCCGGCGGCGGAAACTGCCTTCGCGCACCACATGCGCGACGCGCGCTTCACCATCCCCACGCCCGCGCTGCTCGCCAAGGTCGTCGACCTGCTCGACACCATCCCGCTCGACGAGCGCGACACCAAGGGCGACCTGTACGAATACATGCTCGGCAAGATCGCCGCCGCCGGGCAGAACGGCCAGTTCCGCACCCCGCGCCACATCATCGAGCTGATGGTCGCCCTGACCGCCCCCGTGCCGCAAGACACCATCTGCGACCCCGCCAGCGGCACCTGCGGCTTCCTCGTCGCCGCAGGCGAATACCTGCGCCGCACCTACCCCGACATGCTGCGCGTGCCTGCGCAAAACAGGCACTTCCACCACGGCATGTTCCACGGCTACGACTTCGACAACACCATGCTGCGCATCGGCAGCATGAACATGGTGCTGCACGGCGTGGAACACCCGGCTATTCGATACCGCGACTCCCTCGCCCAAGGCGCGGCGGGCGATGCCGACGCCTACAGCCTCATCCTCGCCAATCCGCCCTTCGCGGGCAGCCTGGACTACGAGAACACCGCCAAGGACTTGCAGCAGACCGTCAAGACCAAGAAGACCGAACTGCTCTTCCTCGCCCTGTTCCTGCGCCTGTTGAAAACCGGCGGCCGCGCCGCCGTCATCGTGCCCGACGGCGTGCTGTTCGGCAGCAGCAAGGCCCACAAGGAACTGCGCCGCAAGCTGGTGGAAGAGCAAAAACTCGACGCCGTCATCAGCCTGCCCGGCGGCGTCTTCAAGCCCTACGCGGGCGTCAGCACCGCCATCCTGCTCTTCACTAAAACCATGAGCGGCGGCACCGACAGCGTGTGGTTCTACGACATGCAGGCCGACGGCTGGAGCCTGGACGACAAGCGCCAGCCCCTGCTGGATACAAGCCTTTTGGGCCTTCAGCGCTTTGTGGACGGGCGCAACCAGCTATCAGAAACAGAGCACACCAAAAACAACCTGCCCGACGTGCTGGCGCGCTGGCACGAACGCGACGGCAGCGAACGCGACCGCCCCCGCACCGCCCAGAGCTTTTGCGTACCCAAGGCCGACATCGAGGCCAATGGGTACGACCTGAGCATCAATCGGTACAAGGAAGTGGTGCATGCGCAGGTGCAGCACCGGGTGCCGGGGGAGATATTGGAGGAACTGCGGGCGCTGGAGGGGGAGATTGCGCGGGGGATGGGGGTGTTGGAGGGGATGTTGAAGTGAGTGGCTCGCTGACTAATCTGAACGACTACGTTGAAGTAGTGATGGGGCAAGCCCCTCCTGGCGATAAGTGCAACAAAAACGGCGAGGGCACCGTTTTTGTAAAAGCTGGTGAATTTCAAGAAAGAACACCCATTGCCAGAGAATGGACAACCAAGCCTTTGAAAATGGCGCAGCCAGACGATAGCTTGGTATGCGTAGTAGGTGCGACGGCAGGAAAAGTGAATATTTCCTCTTTCAATTGTGCGATTGGTCGATCAGTTGCTGCCGTTAGACCTAAGCACAACAAGATTGACCCGATTTTTCTTTATCAATTTCTCCAGACACAGGTTGAACAACTGAGGGATCGATCACAAGGCGCAGCACAAGGTGTGATTACCAGGGAAATGCTGCTCGGCCTGAACCTTGCTGTTCCACCGCTCCCAGAACAACGCCGCATCGCCGCCCTCCTCGACCAAGCCGAAACCCTCCGAACCCAACGCCGCACCGCCCTGGCCCTGCTCGACAGCCTCACCCAGTCCCTCTTTCTCGATATGTTTGGGGATCCAGCCAAGAATCCGTATGGCTGGGTCATAGGCAAGATCGGAGACATGTTGGAATCAGCGTCTTATGGCACCAGTGAGAAATCAGGCCCCGACGGCGAATTCCCTGTTCTACGGATGAACAACATTACCCGTACCGGCGAATTGGATCTGGAAGACCTTAAATACATGGACTTACTTGGCAAAGATCATGAGAGGTATCTGGTAAAGGCTGGCGACGTACTTTTTAACCGCACCAATAGCGCCGAACTGGTTGGTAAAACGGCCATCGTGCCTCAATCAGCCCCCTCACTTGCCTACGCCGGTTACCTCGTGCGCCTGCGCGTAAACGACGCGAACCATCCGATGTACCTGGCCCGATTTCTAAACACCTCATACGCCAAGCGTATGTTGCGGGGTATGTGCAAAAGCATCGTAGGTATGGCAAACATCAACGCCAAAGAAATCCAGGCGATGCGAATTGCACTTCCGCCCCTCCCCCTCCAACAAACCTTCGCCACCCGCATCCAGTCCATCGAAGCCCTCAAAGCCACCCACCGCCGCGCCCTGGCCGCGCTCGATGAACTGTTCGCCTCGCTGCAACAGCGGGCCTTCGCGGGCCTGCTCTGACCCTGCACACTGTTGCCCATGCCCACCTCTGCCGCTCAACTCCAGCAATGGCTGCTTGAACCCGAAGGCCAGCGCCTGGAGTTCAAGGAAGCCAAGCAGCGCTACGACTTCGAGAAGCTGCTCAAGTACTGCGTGGCGCTGGCGAACGAGGGCGGCGGCACCATCGTGCTGGGCGTGACGGACAAGCGCCCCCGGCACATCGTGGGCACGCAGGCGTTTGAAGACCCTGGCCGCACCGAGGCGGGGCTGCACCAGCGGCTGGGGCACCGCATTCCGGTGGAGGAGTTGCGCCTGCCCGAAGGGCGCGTGCTGGTGGTGCATGTGCCGCCGCGCCTGCCGGGCACGGCCTGGAATGTGGATGGCCGCTACTTCAAGCGTGCGGGCGACGACCTGGCCCCGTTGAGCGACCAGGAACTGCGCGCCATGTTTGCCGAGGCCGGGCCGGACTTCTCAGCCCAGCCTTGCCCCGGCGCCACGTTGGCCGACCTGGAGCCCGACTCCATCGCCCTGTTCCGCGAGCGCTGGGCCAAAAAGAGCGGCGACCCGCGCAAGCGTGAACTGAACGACCTACAAACCCTGCGCGATGCCGAGCTGCTGGTGGAAGGTGATCAGGTGAGCTATGCGGCGCTGATTCTGTTTGCCACCCGCGCGGGGCTGACGCGGTGGCTGGCGCAGGCCGAGCTGGTGTTCGAGTACCGCTCTTCCGAAGCCGCGGGCCCAGCCGCCGACCGCGAGGAATACCGCGCGGGCTTCTTCGCCTGGCAGGACGCGCTGTGGAAGAAGATCAACCTGCGCAACGACCGGCAGAGCTACCAGGACGATTTCTTCCGCATGGATTTGCCCACGTTCGACGAGGTGCCCGTGCGCGAGGCCATCCTGAACGCGGTGGCCCACCGCGACTACCGGCTGGGCGGCTCCATCTTCGTGCGGCAGTTCGCCAAGCGGCTGGAGGTGGTCAGCCCGGGCGGCCTGCCGCCGGGCATCACGCCAGAAAACATCATCGACCAGCAGAACCCGCGCAACCGCCGCCTGGCGGAAGCGCTGGCGCGCTGCGGCCTGATTGAGCGGTCGGGCCAGGGGTTGAACCTGATGATGGAAAGCGCCGTGCGCCAGGGCAAGCCCCTGCCCAGCTTTGCAGGCACCGCCGCGCACGAGGTGCGGCTGACGCTGGAGGGCGGTGTGCGCAATCCGGCGTTCGTGCGGTTCATGGAACGGCTGGGAGAGGACACGCTGCGCAGTTTTTCGACGCTGGACTATTTGGCGCTGGAGCGGTTGGAGCAGGGACAGCCCCTGCCCGCCGCACTCAAGGAACGCCTGCCGGGCCTGGTGGCCGCAGGCGCCGCCGAGGCCATAGGGCGTGGCAAGGGCACGCGCTACATCCTCTCCGAAGCGCTGTATGCCTCTTTGGGGGCCAAGGGCACGTACACCCGCCAACGAGGGCTGGATCGGGAAACCAAC
Source organism: Acidovorax sp. (assembly GCF_047607405.1). Taxonomy (GTDB): domain Bacteria; phylum Pseudomonadota; class Gammaproteobacteria; order Burkholderiales; family Burkholderiaceae_C; genus Acidovorax. The sequence goes on from NZ_JASGDA010000104.1 coordinate 39,259, forward strand.
AAGACGCTGCTGCTCACGCACCTGACCAAACAGGGAGACCAGGGCGCGCCGCTGGCCGAACTGCGGCAAGTGTTGCCCGCACTGCCTGAAAGCGCGGTGCGAGACTTGTTGCGGGAGTTGCGGGACGAGGGCAGGCTGATGCTGAGGGGTCAACGCCGGTGGGCGCGCTGGTTCATCGCTATGCCTGACCCCCTTTAGCAATGCTTAGCAATTCATATAGAAATCAAAAAGTACTTACAAAACAATGACTTATAAAGATTTCTCTAAAGCATCCACTGCGCCTTTCAATCTTTAGAGTGTCTCTGTACGCAACGTACCCAATGAATGGAACTGCATTCGACAAACTGTTTTCGCTTCGTCGAAACGATTGCGAATTTTCTGAGCCATGCCACGAAGACTGATTGCCTGATCAAAATTTGTTCCCAAAAGATCAAATTCTTCGCTGACAGGAACGTTCGGATAAAATTTGCTCCTGCAAGATCACCTTTCTCGACTGGATCATCACAAGACATCTAGCGAGAGATGTCAAAAATTTTGTTCTCAAGAGATCAATTTTCTAGACTTCTTTATCTAAAGCAAAGAAAATGCTCCTAAGAGAACATTTTTATGGATATCACTGCTGAGTCACTTCCTGCTCTGGCTGAACAGCTGATGGCCGAGCGCAAGCGCCAGAAGCTCTCGCGTTCGCAGGCGGCAGCGGTGTGCAATGTCAGCGCTTCCTTCATCCGCGATGCCGAAAGCACGCCCGAGCGCTGTTCGCTGGGCAAGCTGCTGCTGCTGGTGCAGGGGCTGGGCCTGTCGATGGAGGTGAACGGCTGGTCCACCGTGGTACAGGCGCAAGGTGCGTCGCCTCTGGAACTGGGCACGCCCTCTCTGGCGCCGGGTACGCCGCCCGAGGACGAGGACACGGCCCCATGATCCGCCTGCGCGTCTGGGCCAATGCCCGCCCGATGGGCTGGTTCGGACATGCGGCGGCGGAATTCTTCTTCGCGTACGACGAGCAGTGGCTGACCCAGCCCGGCGCCTACGTGCTGGCGCCGCAGTTCGCGCTGGCGCCCACGCGCTACACCGGCGCAGTGGTGCGCAATTTCTTCGAGAACCTGCTGCCCGAGGGCGAGGTGCTGGAGGACGTGATGGCCGCCCTGCAGCTGCGCGGCGCCTCTCAGTTCGATCTGCTGGGCCACCTGGGGCGCGAATTGCCGGGCGTGATCTCGCTGCTGCCCGAAGGCACGCAGCCCGAGCTGCAGCAGCAGTACCAGCCCCTGCCTTACGCGGCATTGAGCCTGCGCTTGGCCGACAGGCGTGCCGTGCCGCTGCTGGTGTCCAACACGCAAGCCACCATGTCGCTGGCCGGGGCGCAGGACAAGGTGGGCCTGCGCCTGGACGGCAAGACGCTGCAACTGTTCGACAGCGTGGGCGCTTCGCCCACCACCCACATCCTCAAGCCCGACACGCGCCAGCCGCGTTATGCGCCCAGTGCCATCAACGAATACGCCTGCATGCTGCTGGCGCGGGCGCTCAAGCTGCCGGTTCCCAAGGTGTGGCTGCTGCGCGTGCCCGAGGCGGCCTATGTGGTGGAACGCTACGACCGCGCAAGCACGGCGGGCAACATCGTCGGCCTGCACCAGATCGACGGCTGCCAGTTGCTGGGCCACGGCGCGGGGTGGAAGTACCAGCGCTCGGGCGGACTGGTGAGCATCCCCAAGCTGGTGCAGGCGTTGCGCGCCCTGCGCGTGACGGGGCGCGACCTGCTGGGCTTTCAACGCTGGGTGATGTTCAATTACCTGATCGGCAACGCCGATGCCCATGCCAAGAACCTGTCGGTGCTGATCGATGACCAGGGCTTTCGCCTGGCACCGTTCTATGACCTGCTGTGCGTGCGCGCCTATGGCGACGCCGGGCTGGCGCTGTTCCTGGGTGACGACGAGCATTTCGACGCCGTGGGCCGCCATTCGTGGGAAGCCCTGTGCGCCGACTGCGGTTTTGGCCTGCCCGACACGCTCAAGACATTCCGCGCCATGGCCACGGCCCTGCCCGCCGCCTGGGCCAAGGTGCGTGCGCAGGTGGAGAAGAAGGACCAGCCCACGCGAGAGGAGCGCCTGCTGCTCGACCGCATGGCGCAGGTGTTCAGCCAGCATTGCGGCAACGCGCTGTCCATGACGGGTTAGCACGAGAAAGTTCGCATGAGCCACACTCCCTCCAACTTCGACTTCCTCGCCCCCGACTGGCCCGCGCTGGTGGCCGAGGCCCGCCGCGCCGAAGCCGCCGCTCTGGCTGACCCGCGCACCGCCTGCTTCTACGCCCGGCGCACGCTGGAGCTGGCCGTGGCGTGGCTGTTCCAGGCCGAAGGGGGCCGGGGCGGCTGCTTGCGCATGCCCTACAAGGCGGATCTGTCGGCCTTTCTGTTCGAGCCGAGCTTTCAGCAACTGGTGGGCGGCACCGTCCACGCCAAGATGGACGTGATCCGCCGCCTGGGCAACCAGGCCGTACACAACGCCCGCCCGGTGCCGCAGCAGGACGCGCTGAACGCTCTGCGCGAGCTGTTCCACGTGGCCTTCTGGCTGGCGCAGCGCTATGCGCGCAAGGTGGGCGACCGGCCTGCGGCGGGCTTGCAGTTCCGCGCCGAGCTGCTGCCCCCGCCGCCTTCGGATGCCGTTGCGCAAGCCAGCCGCGCTGCCCAAGCCGCCGCGCAGGAGACCTTGCAAAAGCAGGCCGAAACCCTGGCCCAGAAAGATGCGCAATTGCGCGAGGCTGAAGCGCGCAATGCCGCGCTGGACGAGGAACTGGCCCGCTACCGCGCCGAGATCGCCGCCGCCAAGGCCGCCAATGCCGCCGCGCCCGCCCCCGATCACGATTACGACGAGGCCGCCACGCGCGACCTGTTCATCGACCTGCTGCTCAAGGAAGCGGGCTGGACACTCTCTAACGCGCGCGACCGCGAATACGAAGTACAGGGCATGCCCAACGGCGAGGGCAAGGGCTATGTGGACTACGTGCTGTGGGGCGACGACGGCAGGCCGCTGGCCATCGTCGAGGCGAAGCGCACACGCCGCAGTGCCAAGGAAGGCGAGCAGCAGGCCCGCCTGTATGCCGACTGCCTGGAGCAGCAGTTCGGCCGGCGCCCGGTGATGTACGGCACCAATGGCTACGCGCATTGGCTGTGGGACGACGCCACCAGCCCGCCGCGCGCGGTGCAGGGCTTTCACAAGAAGGACGAGCTGGAGCTGATGGTGCAGCGGCGCACCAGCCGCAAGCCGCAAGCCGCTGGACAGCCTGGCGATTGCGCCGGGCATCGTGGAGCGGCACTACCAGCAGCGCGCCATCCGCCGCATCGCCGAGACCTTCGAGCGCGACCAGCACCGCAAGGCGCTGGTGGTGATGGCGACCGGCGCGGGCAAGACGCGCACGGTGATCGCGCTGGTCGATCTGCTGATGCGCGCGGGCTGGTGCAAGCGCGTGCTGTTCCTGGCCGACCGCGTGGCGCTGGTGAACCAGGCCGTGAACGCCTTCAAGGCCCATCTGCCCGACGCCGCGCCGGTGAACCTGGTGACCGACCGCGCCACCGAGGGCCGTGTGTACGTCAGCACCTACCCGACGATGATGGGCCTCATCAACGAAGGCGCGGGCAGCGGGCAGCGCCGCTTCGGCGTGGGCCACTTCGACCTGATCGTGGTGGACGAGGCGCACCGCTCCATCTACCAGAAGTACCGCGCCATCTTCAGCTACTTCGACGCGCTGCTGGTGGGCCTGACGGCCACGCCCAAGGACGAGATCGACCGCAATACCTACAGCCTTTTCGGCCTGGAAAGCGGCGTGCCCACCGATGCCTACGGGCTGGACGACGCCATTGCCGAGCGCTACCTGGCGCCGCCCAAGGCCATTTCAGTGCCGCTGCGGTTCCAGCGCGAGGGCATCCGCTACGACGACCTGAGCGAAGACGAGAAAGACCAGTGGGACGCGCTGGAGTGGGACGACGAGGGCGGCGAAGCGCCCGACGCCGTGGGCGCCGAGGCGGTGAACCAATGGCTGTTCAACACCGACACGGTGGACAAGATGCTGGCCCTGCTGATGGCGCGCGGCCACAAGGTGGCGGGCGGCGACCGGCTGGGCAAGACCATCGTGTTCGCCAGGAACCAGCAGCACGCCGAGTTCATCGCCGAGCGGTTCAACGCCAACTACCCGCAGTACCGGGGCGAGTTCGCGCGCGTCATCACCTTCAGGACCGAATACGCGCAGTCGCTCATCGACGCCTTTGCACAGAAGAACAGCGCGCCGCACGTCGCCATCTCGGTGGACATGCTGGACACCGGCATCGACGTGCCCGAGGTGGTGAACCTGGTGTTCTTCAAGATCGTGCGCTCCAAGGCCAAGTTCTGGCAGATGGTGGGGCGCGGCACCCGCCTGTGCAAAGACCTGTACGGGCCTCAACAAGACAAGCAGGACTTCTTCATCTTCGACTTCTGCCAGAACCTGGAGTTTTTCAGCCAGGAGCTGGAAGGCAGCGAAGGCGCGCTGGCGCAGCCGCTGTCGCAGCGCCTGTTCAACGCGCGGCTGGAGCTGCTGGGCCTGCTGGATCAGCGGCTGAGAACGCAAGGCGTGGCCGAAGACACACCGCCGCCGCTGGCGCTGACCGAGGAAGCCATCCGCAACGACGTGGCCGACCTGCTGCACCGCACGGTGCAAGGCATGCCCATGGAGAACTTCGTGGTGCGCCCGCAGCGCCGCTGGGTGGAAGCCTGGGCGCAGGCCGACGCGTGGCAGGCCCCCACGGCGGAGCAACTGGCCGAGGTGTCGCAGCACCTCTCCGGCCTGCCCACCAGCGTGCGCGACGAGGACGAGGACGCCAAGCGCTTCGACGCGCTGATGCTGGGCACCCAGTTGGCCCTGCTGCGGCAGGAGCCCGCGCTGGCCCGTTTGCAGACGCGCGTGCAGCAACTGGCGAACGGCCTGCTGCACCTTGCCAACGTACCCAGCGTGCGCGAACACCTGCTGCTGATCGAAGCCATCGCGGGCGAAGAATGGTGGCAGGACGTGACCCTGCCCATGCTGGAGCAGGCGCGGCGCAAGCTGCGCGGCCTTATCAAGCTGATCGAGAAAACCGGCCGCAAGGTGGTCTATACCGACTTTGAAGACGCGCTGGGTGAATCCACCGAAGTCGATCTGCCCCTGGTCGCCAGCGCGGTGGACTTCGACCGCTTCCGCAGCAAGGCCAGGGTGTTCCTGCGCGCACACGAAGACCGGCTGGCCCTGCACAAGCTGCGCCGCAACCAGCCCCTGACTTCCACGGATTTGGCTGAACTGGAAACCCTGCTGCATGAAGCGGGCGGCAGCGACGGCGACATTGAGCGGGCACGCACCCTGCACACCAGCCTGCCGCTGTTCATCCGCTCCCTGGTCGGTCTGGATCGGGAAGCTGCCACGGCCGCCTTTGCCGGTCTGATCGCCGCAGGCACCGCCAGCGCCAGCCAGTTGCAGTTCATCGACGAGATCGTGCAGCACTTGACGGAGCACGGGGCCATGCCAGAAGCACGGCTGTATGAGTCACCCTTTACCGACATTCACACGCAAGGGCCGCATGGTGTTTTCGACGCGCAGCGGGTGGAGCAGCTTTTCTCTGCCCTGCACCAGTTCGACCTTCCGCGCGCAGCAGCTTGAAAAATGATAGCTGCCAGCGCTTGCTGGATAAGCGCTGGAGCCCTATTTGACCAGATATGGCGCAAGGTAGCGCCCCGTGTGGCTGGCCGGGTTGGCGGCCAGCGCTTCGGGCGTGCCCACGCCCACCACCGTGCCGCCGCCCGCGCCGCCCTCGGGCCCCATGTCGATGAGCCAGTCCGCCGTCTTGATCACGTCCAGGTTGTGCTCGATGACCACGATGGTGTTGCCCGCGTCGCGCAACTGGTGCAGTACTTTCAGCAGCAAATCGATGTCGGCAAAGTGCAGGCCGGTGGTGGGCTCGTCCAGGATGTAGAGCGTGCGGCCCGTGTCGCGCTTGGATAGCTCCTGCGCGAGTTTGACGCGCTGCGCCTCGCCGCCGGAGAGCGTGGTGGCAGCCTGGCCCAGGCGGATGTAGGAGAGGCCCACGTCGAGCAGGGTTTGCAGCTTGCGGGCAATCGTCGGCACGTCCTTGAAGAAGGCGTAAGCGTCTTCCACCGTCAGGTCCAGGATCTGCGCGATGTTCCTGCCCTTCCACTGCACTTCCAGCGTCTCGCGGTTGTAGCGCTGGCCGTGGCACACGTCGCAGGGCACATAGACATCGGGCAGAAAGTGCATCTCCACCTTCACCACGCCGTCGCCCTGGCAGGCTTCGCAGCGGCCCCCGGCCACGTTGAAGCTGAAACGCCCGGGGCCGTAGCCGCGCTCCTTGGCGGTGTTGACCTCGGCCATCAGCTCGCGGATGGGTGTGAACAGGCCCGTGTAGGTGGCGGGGTTGCTGCGCGGCGTGCGGCCTATGGGCGACTGATCGACGTTGATGACCTTGTCGAAGTATTCGATGCCCACGATCTCCTCGTGCGGTGCGGGTTCGTCGTGGGCGCGGTAGATCTGCCGCGCCACGGCGGCGTACAGCGTGTCGTTGACGAGCGTGCTCTTGCCCGAGCCGGAGACGCCCGTCACGCAGGTCAGCAGGCCCACGGGGAAGTCCACGCTCACGTTCTTGAGGTTGTTGCCCGTGGCCCCCACCACGCGCAGGGCCTGCACAGCGCCCTGGCGCGCGTGGTGCTCGGCCATGCGTTCGGCGCGGCGCAGGCTGGCCTCGGTCTGCGGAAAGCGCGACTTGGCGGGCTTGGGCGGCGGCGCGGGTTCCTGGTCCACCACGGGCAGCCATGGCGTGCGGCGCTTCGGGACGGGAATGCGCAACGCACCCGAAAGGTATTGGCCGGTCAGCGATTCAGGGTGGCTGCGCACCGCGTCATACGTGCCCTGCGCCATCACCCGCCCGCCGTGTACGCCCGCGCCCGGCCCCATGTCGATCACGTGGTCGGCGGCGCGCATCATGTCCTCGTCGTGCTCGACCACGATCACGCTGTTGCCGATGTCGCGCAGGTGTTGCAGCGTGGCGATCAGCCGGTCGTTGTCGCGCTGGTGCAGGCCGATGCTGGGCTCGTCCAGCACGTACATCACGCCCGTCAGGCCCGAACCGATCTGCGACGCAAGGCGGATGCGCTGCGCCTCGCCGCCGCTCAGGGTCTCGGCGCTGCGGTCCAGGCTCAAATAGTTCAGCCCCACGTCGTTCAGGAACTGCAGGCGCGTGGTGATCTCGCGCACCACCTTGCCCGCGATCTCGGCCTTGGCCCCCGTGAGCGCCAGCGCCTGGAACCAGCCGTGCGCGTCGGCCAGCGTGGCGTGGCTCACTTCATAGATGGCGCGGGCCTGTTCGCCCTCGCCCACCTTCACGTGGCGGGCCTCGCGGCGCAGGCGCGTGCCGTGGCATTCGGGGCAGGGCTGGCTGCTGCGAAAACGCGCCAAATCCTCGCGCACCACCACCGAATCCGTCTCGCGGTAGCGCCGCGCCATGTTGGGCAGGATGCCCTCGAAGGGGTGCTTCTTGGAATACACCTTGCCCTTGTTCGCGCCGCTGTCCAGGATGTAGCTGAAGGCGATCTCCTCGTCGCCCGAGCCGTGCAGCACGGCGTTCTGCACCTTGGCAGGCAGCGATTCAAACGGCGCCTCCACGTCAAAGCCGTAGTGCGCGGCCAGGCTCTCCAGCATCGCAAAGTAGTAGCCGTTGCGCCGGTCCCAGCCCTTGATCGCGCCGCTGGCGAGGCTGAGTGTGGGGAAGGCCACCACCCGCGCCGGGTCGAACACCTCGCGCTGGCCGATGCCGTCGCAGGCCGGGCACGCGCCCATGGGCGAGTTGAAGGAGAACAGGCGCGGCTCCAGCTCGGCCAGCGAATAGCTGCACACCGGGCAGGCGAACTTGCTGCTGAACAGGTGCTCCCGACCCGAGTCCATCTCCAGCGCCAGCACGCGGCCATGGCCCTCGTGGCCGCCTACGCGCAAAACGGCCTCGATGCTCTCGGCCAGGCGCTGCTGCATGCCGGGGCGCACCTTCAGGCGGTCGATCACCACGTCGATGTCGTGCTTCTCGGTCTTTTTGAGCGCGGGCAGGCTTTCGTATTCGTGAATCGCGCCATCGACACGAAAGCGCACGTAGCCCAGCGCCTGCATCTGCGTGAACAGCTCGGTGAACTCGCCCTTCTTCTGCCGCGCCACGGGGGCCAGCAGCATCAGGCGCGTGTCTTCGGGCAGGGCCAGCACGGCGTCCACCATCTGGCTGACGGTCTGCGCGGCCAGCGGCAGGCCGTGGTCGGGGCAGTGCGGCGTGCCCGCGCGGGCGTAGAGCAGGCGCAGGTAGTCGTGGATCTCCGTCACCGTGCCCACGGTGGAGCGCGGGTTGTGGCTGGTGGCCTTCTGCTCGATGCTGATGGCGGGCGACAGGCCCTCGATCAGATCGACATCGGGCTTGTCCAGCCGCCCCAAAAACTGCCGCGCATAGGCCGACAGGCTTTCCACATAGCGCCGCTGCCCCTCGGCATAGAGCGTGTCGAACGCCAGGCTGGACTTGCCCGAGCCCGACAGCCCCGTGATGACCACGAGCCGGTTGCGCGGAATGTCCAGGTCGATGTTCTTCAGGTTGTGCGTGCGCGCACCGCGGATGCTGATGCGCTGCTCGCGCAGGGCGTGGGCGAGGTAGGGGCCGTCGTCGGGGGCGGGAGAGGCGGTGTCGGGCATCGGCGGGCATGAAAAGGCGAACCTGCCATGATAGGCGAGCCCCCTTCCGGCTGCACAGCCATGTACTCCCAAAATCATAGCTGCATGTGCTTGCCACATAAGCGCTCAAGGCCAATTTGACCCTGATTTTTTGCAGCAACGCAAGGGGCCATCACCCGCATGGGCGAAAATCCACACTTCGCCCCGCAACCCGTCCATTTGCCCCGCCCGCGCTCCGTGCCTTCCCCTGCTGCCTCCACCACCATGACCCCGCTGGAGCGCCGCTCCAGCATCAGCCTGGCGCTGATCTTCGCGCTGCGCATGCTGGGCCTGTTCCTGGTGCTGCCCGTGTTCGCGCTCGAAGCGCGCAAGTACCCCGGCGGCGACGATCCGGCCCTGGTCGGGCTGGCCATGGGCATCTACGGGCTCACGCAGGCGGCGCTGCAACTGCCGCTGGGCATGGCGTCCGACCGCTTCGGGCGCAAGCGGGTGATCGTGCTGGGGCTGCTGGTGTTCGCGGCGGGCAGCCTGGTGGCGGCGCTGGCCGGTTCGGTGACGGGCCTGCTGATCGGCCGTGCGGTGCAGGGCGCGGGGGCGGTGTCCGCCGCCGTGACGGCGCTGCTGGCCGACCAGACGCGCGACGCGGTGCGCACCAAGGCCATGGCGCTGGTGGGCGCGAGCATCGGGCTGATGTTCGCCGTCGCCCTGGTGGCCGCGCCGCTGCTGGCCGCGCGCGTGGGCCTGCCGGGCCTGTTCGGCCTGACCGGCGCGCTCGCGCTGGCGGGCATCGCCGTGGTGCTGTGGTGGGTGCCGCCCGAACCCGCGCAGCACGCGGACGCGCCGCGCGGCCGCCTGGCCGACGTGTGGACGCACCCCGACCTGCTGCGCCTGAACCTGGGCGTGCTCGTGCTGCACACGGTGCAGATGGCGATGTGGGTGGCCGTGCCCGCCCTGCTGGTGCATGCCGGGCTGGACAAGGGCGCGCACTGGCAGGTCTATCTGCCCGCCGTGGTGCTGTCGTTCATCGCCATGGGCGCGCTGTTCGCCATGGAGCGGCGCGGGCGGCTGCGCGCGGCGCTGCTGGCGGCCATCGGCCTGGTGCTTTTGGTGCAGGCGGGCCTGGCGCTGCTGGCGGCCAGCGGGGCGGCGCCATCGCTGGCGGTGCTGGGGGCGCTGCTGTTCGTGTTCTTCTGCGGCTTCAACGCGCTGGAGGCCACGCAGCCCAGCCTGGTCTCGCGCATGGCGCCCGCGCACCTGCGCGGCGCGGCGCTGGGCAGCTACAACACGCTGCAGTCGCTGGGCCTGTTCGCGGGCGGCGCCCTGGGCGGCGCCCTGGCCAAATGGGCGGGTGCGCCGGGCCTGTTCGCCGCCACGGCGGCGCTGACGGCGGCGTGGCTGTTGTTGACGTGGCCGCTGCGGCCCATGGGGCGCTGAAAATAGCCCCCACGCTCCGCCGCTTCGCGGGTCGCTGCCCCCCGAGGGGGCCGCTTTTCAGCTTGGGGCGGCCCGGCGCCGAAAAATGCACAATCGACGTTTTTGGTACGAGGCAAGACAACCATGGCATCCGTGAACAAAGTCATCATCGTCGGCAACCTGGGCCGCGACCCTGAAATGCGCACCTTCCCCAGCGGCGACCAGGTGGCCAACGTGACGATCGCCACCACCGACCGCTGGCGCGACAAGCAGACGGGCGAGATGAAGGAAGCCACCGAGTGGCACCGCGTGGTCTTCAACGGCCGCCTGGCCGAGATCGCGGGCCAGTACCTGCGCAAGGGCTCGCAGGTCTATGTGGAAGGCTCGCTGCGCACACGCAAGTGGACCGACCAGAGCGGCGTGGAAAAGTACAGCACCGAGATCCGCGCCGACCAGATGCAGATGCTGGGCAGCCGCCAGGGCAGCGGCGGCGGCCAGGGCGGCGGCTACGACGATGGCGGCTATGGCGGCGGTGATGGCGGCGGCTACGAGGCCCCGCGCCGCGCCGCGCCGCCCGCCCGTCCGCCCGCGGCA
>NZ_JASGDA010000105.1:0-10928 GCF_047607405.1 Acidovorax sp.
CCGCCGCGAGCGCCCCCAGCGCGTTGGCGCTGGCGGGCGCGGCGCTGGCCGCGCTGGCTGCGCCCACGGCCTGGCCACGGGCCTGGATCACGGCCTCCAGCGTGGCGGCCTCGTGCTGCAGGTAGCCGCGCGCCACTTCGACGAGGTTGGGGATCAGGTCGTACCGGCGCTTGAGCTGCACGTCGATCTGGCCGAATGCGTTGGCGATGCGGTTGCGCAGTTGCACCAGCCGGTTATAGACCGCGACGGCCCACACCAGCAGCGCCACGGCCACACCCAGGACGATCCATGCGGTTGCAGACATATCCCACCTCCTTCTCTGTTGGATTTCGATTGACTGGCGCATCTTATGGCGCAGCGCCCAGCGGGCCAAAACCGCAATTCTTTCAGCAGGTAGGGATTTAAAAGAATTGGCCTCCAGCGCTTTCTGGACAAGCGCAAGCAGCTACAAAAACAAGAGCAATCCAGTCACCCGCCCCGGTTGCGCATCCAGTCGGCGGTGTTCATGAAACTCTCGCGCAGCCGCGCGCGCAGGTCTGCGTGTACGCCCGTCTCGCCCATGGCCTGGTCCATGCAGGCCACCCACTCGTCGCGCTCGCGGATGCCGATGGAGAACGGCAGGTGCCGCATGCGCAGGCGCGGGTGGCCGAAGCGGCTCTGGTAGTGGTCCGGCCCGCCCAGCCAGCCGCACAGGAACCAGAACAGCTTGTCGCGCGCGTCCGCCAGCGTGCTGCCGTGGGCGGCGCGCAGCGCGGCGTAGGCGGGTTCGATGTCCATGAGGTCGTAGAAGCGGTCCACCAGTTCACGGACCTTGGCTTCGCCGCCCAGCCAGTCGTAGGGCGTGGCGGGCGGCGTGGGGGGTGCGTCAGGCATGTTCATCATTCAAATTGGCCTCCAGTGCTTATGCAGCAAGCACTTTCAGCTATTAAAACAGAAGCATTTGGATCACAGCGAACTGGCGCCGGGGCCGTCGCCCCGGTACAGCCAGGGCACGTCCAGCAGGCGCTCGCCCAGCAGGCGCAGCGACGCATCGCGCGCCCAGCGCACGGGGCCGGTGGCGTGGAAGATGCGGCCGTTGCGCGTGGAGCGGGCCTGCACGCGGGCGTTGCGCTGCCAGCGGTGCTGGGCGTAGCGGGCCAGGCGCTGGGGTACGTCCAGGTCGTGCAGGGACAAGGCGCGCTGCAGTTCCGCCGCGTCTTCGATCGCCATGCCCGCGCCCTGGGCCAGGTAGGGGCGCATGGGGTGGGCGGCGTCGCCCAGCAGGGCCACCAGGCCGCGCGCCATGTCGCCCGCGCCGCGCACGGGGGGGCGGTCGCACAGGGGCCACAGGCGCCAGGCGGGTACGGCGCGCACAACATCCTGCAGCGCGGCGCAGGTGCCTCGCAGGGCGTGTTCCAGGTCGGCGGCGTTGGCGGCGTGGTCCCAGCTTTCCAGGTCTTGCGGCGCGGGGCCTTGCACCACGACGACGAGGTTCTGCAGCTCGCCCCGGCGCACCGGGTACTGCACGGCGTGCAGGCGCGGGCCCAGCCAGGCGGTGACCTGGGCGGTGCGCAGCCGCGCGGGCAGGTCCTGCTGCGGAACCAGGGCGCGGTAGGCCAGGTGGCCGGTCACGCGCGGCGGTTCGCCGCCCAGCAGCTGGGCGCGCGTGCGGCTCCACAGGCCGTCGGCGCCGATGAGGGCCGCGCCCTCCACCTGCGTGCCGCTGCTGGTGCATGCGGTGACGGCCTGGCCGTCGTCGGCGAAGCGCTCGATGGCGGTGCCGAGCTGGACTTGCGCGCCGGGGCATTGGCCGAGCGCTGCCAGCAGCAGGCCGTGCAAATCAGCGCGGTGGATGGTGGCGTACGCAGCGCCGTAGCGCGCCACCATGGCGGCGCCCAGGGGCAGCGCGGCCAGTTCCCGGCCGCTGGCGGCGCTGCGCACCTGCAAGCGGGTGGGGAAGGCGGCCACGGCCTGCAAGGGCTGTTGCAGGCCCCAGGCTTGCAGGCAGCGCACGGCGTTGGGGCCGAGCTGCACGCCAGCGCCCACTTCGCTGAAGGCTGCTGCGCGCTCGTACAGGCGCACGTCCCAGCCCGCGCGCGATGCGCCCAGGGCGGCGGCCAGGCCGCCGATGCCGCCGCCTGCGATCAACACCTGCCTTTTCATCGCCGGGCCGCCCCAAGATGAAAAGCGGCCCCCTCGGGGGGCAGCGACCCGCGAAGCGGCGGAGCGTGGGGGTCAGTTTTCATCACAGCGCGGGGCGCAAGGCGCGCTCCAGCACTTCAGCGGGCATGGGTCGGCCGAACAGGTAGCCCTGGAACGCCTGGCAGCCGTGGCGCTGCAGGAATTCGAGCTGGCCCGTGGTCTCCACGCCCTCGGCCACCACGGCCAAGTCCAGGCTGTGCGCCAGGGCCAGGATGGTGCGCACGATGGCGGCGTCGTTGGGGTCGGTCTGCAGGTCGCGCACGAAGCCCTGGTCGATCTTGAGCTGGTCGAGCGGCAGGCGCTTGAGGTAGCTCAGCGACGAATAGCCGGTGCCGAAGTCGTCCAGCGAGAAGCCCAGGCCGTGGCGGCGCAGGCGCTCCATGCGCGCGATCACGTCCTCCACGTCGGCCAGCAGCAGGCTTTCCGTCAGTTCGAGCTTCAGGCGCTCGGGGTTGGCGCCGCTGTCGTGCAGGGCACTCAGGGTGCGCTCGACGAATTCGGGCTGGCGGAACTGGCGCACGCTGACGTTCACCGACAGGAAGAACTGCCGCGTGAGCGCGCTGCGCGACCAGGCGACGAGCTGGGCGCAGGCGGCTTCCAGCACCCACTGGCCCAGCGGCAGGATGAGGCCCGTCTGCTCGGCCAGCGGGATGAATTCGGCGGGCGAGACCAGGCCCCGGCGCGGGTGGTTCCAGCGCACCAGGGCCTCGGCGCCCAGCAGGCGGCCCTTGGCGTCCACGACGGGCTGGTAGTACAGCACGAACTCTTTCTCCTGCAGGCCGCGGCGCAGGTCGGCCTCCAGCGCGGAGCGGCTGCTGACGGCGGCCTGCATGTCGGGGTCGAAGAAGCGCTGGGTGTTGCGCCCCGCCGCCTTGGCCTGGTACATGGCGAGGTCGGCGTGCTTGAGCAGCTCGTCCACGCTGCACGCCTGCTGGCCGAACAGCGCGATGCCGATGCTGGGCGTGCTGTGGTGGCTGGCGCCGCCCAGCGCGTAGGGTTTGCCCAGCGCGGCGGTGATGTGGCGGGCCACCTGCGCGGCTTCGGTGCTGGCGCGGGGTGCGTCGGAATGCAGGCCCTCGATCAGCACCACGAATTCGTCGCCGCCGAAGCGGGCCACGGTGTCGGCGTCGCGCACGCAGCCCTTCAGGCGCTGGGCGACCTGCAGCAGCAACTGGTCGCCGGTGTCGTGGCCCAGGGTGTCGTTGAGGTCCTTGAAGTTGTCCAGGTCGATGAACAGCAGCGCGCCCTGCGCGCCGGAGCGCGCCGACGCCGCCATGGCGCGCTGCAGCCGGTCCACCAGCAGGCGGCGGTTGGGCAGGCCGGTGAGCATGTCGTAGAACGCCAGCTGCTCGATCTGGCTCTCGACCGCCTTGCGCTCGGTGATGTCGCGCCCCACGCCGCGGTAGCCGCGCAGCTGCCCCTTGGCGTCGAACACGGGCACGCCGCTGACGGAGATCCAGTGCATGCTGCCGTCGGGCCGCTGGCGCTGCAGCTCCAGGTCGCGAAAGGGCTGGCGCGCCTGCAGCACGGCGCGGTGCTGGGCCCAGTCGGCCTCGGTCATGTTGAGCGCGCCGATCTCCCAGCGCGTGCGGCCCAGCACGGTCGCGGTGGGGATGCCGTTGATGCCCAGGTCACCCGCGAGCTGCACGAAGCGGCCCTCGGCGTCGTGCTCCCAGTACCAGTCGGAGGACAGGTCGGACAGCGAGCGAAAGCGCGCCTCGCTCTCGCGCAGCTCGTTCTCCACGCGCACGTAGTCGCTCACGTCGGTGAAGGTGCGCACCAGGCCGCCGTCGTGCAGCGTGGTGGTGCGCACCTCGTAGGTGCGGCCCTCGCGCGTGGTGCGCCAGTACACCTCGGGTGACTTGCCGTGGGACCCGGCGGCCACGTAGTCGTGCCCGCGCCGGTCCACCAGGCTGTAGCCCTCGCCGAAGTCGCCGCGCTCGGCCTGCACGGCGGTCAGGTCGGCCAGCGTGGGGCGGCTGGCCATCAGCGACTCGGGCAGATTCAGCAGCTCCAGCACGCGCTGGTTATAGACGGTGATGCGCCCGTCCGGCCCGGTCTTGAAGATGCCCTGGCTCATGCTGCCCAGCGTGGCCTGCAGGGCGCTGCGCTGCTCCTGCAGCAGGCCCAGCGCGTCTTGCCAGATGCGCGCGTCCACCATGCGCACGGGCTGGTTGCGGACGCTCGTGCCCTGGATGAGCGCGGCCAGCCGGTGCAGCAGCTCGCTCAGGTGGGCCGTGCCGTCGGCGCTGCGCAGCACGTAGTCGCCCAGGCCGCAGCGGAAGGCGCGGGCGGCCAGCGCCTCCTGATGAGGCTCCATGCACATCAGCACGGGGCGACCGGCACTCAGCTCCAGCACATCGGGCAGCTCGTGCGCCGAGGGCTTGAGGCACAGCACCACGGCATCCCACACGTGCGAGGCCAGCGGCGCCATGGCGGTTTCGAGCGTGGGGCTGTTGACCACGCGCCAGCCGGGGTGGCTGGCGGCGATCAGGTGCCGCGCCACGGCGGCGTGCTGCGTGTCGCTGTCCACCCAGAGGATGCCGGGCTCGCTCATGGCGCGCTCCCTTGCGGCGCCGTCCGCTGCGGTGGCGCCACGTGCATGCGTTCATCCACCGGCGCGGGCCGCGACGGATGCAGGGGCTGGGGGCGGGGCGGGGTGGGCATGGGTGGCGATGTGCGTCTTCGCCACCAGTGTATCGGCCAAAGAGCGCGCTGATGCGGCCTGTTCAGCCCCCGAGCAGCTGCCGCAGCACGAAGGGCAGGATGCCGCCCGCGCGGTAGTAGTCCACCTCGATGGGGGTGTCGATGCGCAGCGTGACCGTGGCCTCGTGGCGCGTGCCATCGGGGCGGCGGATGACCAGGCGCGCGTCGCTCTGCGGCGTGAGCGCGGGGTCGGGCAGCACGTCGATGACCTCGCTGCCGGTCAGGCCCAGCGTTTCCCACGCCTGCCCCGCCTTGAATTGCAGCGGCAGCACGCCCATGCCCACCAGGTTGGAGCGGTGGATGCGCTCGAAGCTGCGCGCCACCACGGCCTTGATGCCCAGCAGCTGCGTGCCCTTGGCGGCCCAGTCGCGGCTGGAGCCGGTGCCGTATTCCTCGCCCGCGAAGACCACCGTGGGCGTACCCTGGGCGATGTACCGCATGGCCGCGTCGAAGATGAACATCTTCTCGCCCTGCAGCGGGCCGTCGCCCTGGAACACGGTCACGCCGCCCTCCTCGCGCGCGCCGTCGTCCGTGGGCGGGATCATGAGGTTCTTGATGCGCACGTTGGCGAAGGTGCCGCGCATCATCACGTCGTGGTTGCCCCGGCGCGCGCCGTAGCTGTTGAAGTCCGCCTTCTGCACGCCGTGCTGCAGCAGCCACTGCCCGGCGGGCGAGGTCTCCTTGATGGAGCCTGCGGGCGAGATGTGGTCGGTGGTGATGGAGTCGCCGAACAGCGCCATGATGCGCGCGCCCAGCACCGATGGAGTTTGAGATTCTTTTTGGCCTCCAGCGCTTATCCTATCGGCACCAGTAGCTTCTTTTTCGATAGCAAACTGCGCAAAGAACGGCGGCTCGGCGATGTAGGTGCTGGCGGGCCAGGTGTAGGTGTCGCCGGTCACGCCCTGGATTTTTTGCCACAGCCTGCCGGGCTCGGAGCCCACCTTGGCGTAGTTCGCCTTGAACGCCTTGCCGTTCATCGCGTAGCGCATCAGCGCGTGGATCTCGTCGCTACTCGGCCAGATGTCGCCCAGGTACACGTCGCGCCCACCCTTGCCCTGCCCCACGGGCTCGGTCATCAGGTCCTTGAGCACCGTGCCCGCGATGGCGTAGGCCACCACGAGCGGCGGGCTGGCGAGGAAGTTGGCCTTGAGGTTCGGGTGGATGCGCGCCTCGAAGTTGCGGTTGCCCGAGAGCACGGCGGCGCACACCAGGTCGTTCCGGGTGATGGCCTCGTTGATCTCGGGCGCCAGGTCGCCCGCGTTGCCGATGCAGGTGGTGCAGCCGTAGCCCGCCAGGGCGAAGCCGAGCTTTTCGAGGTAGGGCAGCAGCCCCGTCTGCGTGAGGTATTCGGTGACGATGCGCGAGCCGGGCGCGAGCGAGGTCTTGATGTGCGGCTGCACCTTCAGCCCCGCCTGCACCGCCTTCTTGGCCAGCAGGCCCGCGGCCAGCAGCACGCCGGGGTTGCTGGTGTTGGTGCAGCTGGTGATGGCGGCGATCAGCACGTCGCCGTTGCCGATGGTGGGCTGCGCGCCCTGGGGGCCGGTGGGCAGTGGGGGCTCCACGTGCTGCACCTCCAGCAGCGGCTTGTTCAGCGCCATCTCGGCCACCGAGCGCGGCGCGCCCAGCGGCGAGGGCTTCTCGGCATGCACCGCCTCGGGCGCTTCGCCCGGCCTGCGGATCAGGTGGCGCGTGTGCAGCAGCGCGGCCGGCTGGTTGAAGCCCGACTCGGACACGGGCTTGCCGAACAGGTCGGCGAACTGGCGGCTGACGCTGCCCAGCTCGATGCGGTCCTGCGGGCGCTTGGGGCCGGCCAGGCTCGGCGTCACGTCGCCGAGGTTCAGTCGCACGACCTGCGAGTAGTCGATCTCGCCCGAGCGCGGCACGCCGAACAGGCCCTGGGCTTTGAAGTACGCCTCGAATGCCTCGATCTCGGTCTGCGTGCGGCCCGTGCCCTTGAAATATTCGATGGTCTTCTCGTCCACCGGGAAGAAGCCCATCGTCGCGCCGTACTCGGGCGCCATGTTGCCGATGGTGGCGCGGTCGGGCAACGCCAGCGTGCGCGTGCCCTCGCCGAAGAACTCGACGAACTTGCCCACCACCTTGTGCTGGCGCAGGATCTCGGTCACGGTGAGCACCAGGTCGGTCGCGGTCACGCCCTCGCGCAGCTGGCCCGTCAGCTCGAAGCCCACCACGTCGGGCGTGAGGAAATACACCGGCTGGCCCAGCATGGCCGCCTCGGCCTCGATGCCGCCCACGCCCCAGCCCACCACGCCGATGCCGTTGATCATGGTGGTGTGGCTGTCGGTGCCCACCAGCGTGTCGGGGTAGTAAACCCCGTCCTTCGTCTTGTGGACGCCGCGCGCCAGGTACTCCAGGTTGACCTGGTGGACGATGCCGAAGCCCGGGGGCACCACGCCGAAGGTGTCGAACGCCTGCATGCCCCACTTCATGAACTCGTAGCGCTCGCGGTTGCGCTCGAATTCGAGCTTCATGTTCAGGTCGAGCGCCTTCTTCGTGCCGTAGTAGTCCACCATGATGGAGTGGTCCACCACCAGGTCCACGGGCACCAGCGGCTCGATCTTCTTGGGGTTCTTGCCCAGGCGCGCGGCCACGCTGCGCATGGCGGCCAGGTCGGCCAGCAGCGGCACGCCGGTGAAGTCCTGCAGCACCACGCGCGAGACGACGAAGGGGATCTCGTCGGTGCGCGCGGCGTTGGGCTGCCAGTTGGCCAGTTGGGCAACGTGCTCGGGCGTGACCTTCTTGCCGTCGCAATTGCGCAGCACCGATTCGAGCACGATGCGGATGGACACCGGCAGGCGGCGGATGGCGGGAAACTTGCGCGCCAACGCGGGCAGGGAGTAATAGCGCCCCTCCTTTCCCGACACTGTGGCGAAGCTTTGCAGCGTGTTGGCGAAAGCATGCGAGGCTGGCTTGGTTTTTGAGGCCATGGCGAACTCCTGGGGAACGGGGAAGAACGCCCATTGTTGCCAGCCCCACGGCGGGGCGCAATCGTGGGGTTATGCCGCCGCCAGGGCAGACGGCAAGCGGCGCACGCCCATCCACTGCAACTCGGCCAGCAGCGCGACGGAAACCACGTGCACCAGCAGATACGCCTGGCCCAGCGGCGTGGGCGCAAGGCCCGCCCACAGCGCAAGGCTGCCCAGCGCCCAAGCAAAGTTGCCGATGACCAGCACCCACAGCAACCCGCGCGGCATGGGCCGGGCGCGTGCGATGGCGGCGGCCAGGGCCGCGTAGCCGAACAGCATCACGCCCGACACTTGCAGCAGCGCGGGCGACAGCCCCAGCCATTCGGCCAGGCGGACGGTGAACAGCAGGTGCAGCGCACCCAGCAGCACGCCGGTGAGCGCATCGAACCAGACCACGGCGCGCAGGAAGGCGGGGGAAAGCAGCATGACGGGACTCCTTGAACGATTGAAGAGGGCCGCATGGTTGCCGCTGCGGCGCACCGCGTCGATGACCTGCGAGGTAATGGCCTGCATGCCTTTTGGGGCGGATTTCGGCCTAGGATGCGCGCCATGACCACAGCAACCTTCGGCGCGCACCTGCGCAACTGGCGCCGGCAGCGCCGCCTGAGCCAGTTGGAGCTGGCGGACGAGGCCGACATCTCCACCCGCCACGTGAGCTTCATGGAAACCGGGCGCACCAACCCCAGCCGCGACATGGTGCTGCGCCTGTGCGAACGCCTGTCCGTGCCGCTGCGCGAGCGCAACACCCTGCTGGCGGCGGCGGGCTATGCGCCCATGTACCGCGAGCGCACCCTCGACGACCCGGCCCTGGCCGCCGCGCGCCAGGCGGTGGAACTGGTGCTGCAAGGCCACGCGCCCTGCCCCGCCATCGCGCTCGACCGGTGCTGGAACCTGGTGTCCGCCAACCACGCCGCGCAAGCCCTGCTGGCGGCCCACGTGGCCCCCGAACTGCTCGCGCCGCCGGTCAATATCTTCCGCCTGAGCCTGCACCCCCAGGGGCTGGCACCGCGCATTGCCAACCTGGCGCAATGGCGCGCCCATCTGTTCGAGCGCCTGCGCCAGCAGATCCAGGCCACCGCCGACCCGGCGCTGGCGGCCCTGCGCGACGAACTGCTGGAATATCCCGCGCCCGATGAATCCAGCCCCCTGGTGCTGGCCGGTGAAATGCTGGGCGTGGTTATGCCGTTCTGCTTTGACAGCGCGCACGGCATGCTGTCCTTCATCAGCACCACCACGATATTCGGCTCGCCGGTGGATGTGACCCTGCAGGAATTGGCGGTGGAGTCGTTCTTTCCGGCCGACGAATTCACGGCGCGGGTATTGCGCGAAGTGGCGCAGCAGGACAGCGCTCCATGAAAAAAGCCCGCACGTTGCGGGCTTTTTGTCGGCGTGGCGCCTGTGGGTTCAAATAGCGAACTTCTCGCGGTTTTCGTTCTGAATCCACTTGGGCGCCTTGCCGCGGCCCGTCCAGGTCTCGCCCGTGGCGGGGTTGCGGTACTTGGGAGCGACCTTGGTGCCAGCGGTGGAGCTGCGCGTGCCCTTGGTGGGACCACGGCCCCGGCCTGCGGGGAATACGTCCTGCGCCGTCAGGCCATATTCGGCCACCAGTGCGCGCACCTGGGCCACGGCTTCCGACAATTCGCGGCGGCGGGCTTCGCTGATTTGTTGCTCAAGGGCTTCACGCTGCTTCAACAGGTCTTTGTAGCTGGTCATGGTACGTCTGGATTAGGGTGAAAGGGTGAATGACGGGCCCATTATAGAAATAATGCGCCGCCGTGGGTTAATGCGGCGCTGAAATTTCGTTCAGGTATTAACCCGACCCATGGAAAATACATGTTCCACCGGTAAAACACAAGAAAGAAACACCCCTATGGCGCTTTACTGTATCGGCGATATCCAGGGCTGCGACGCCGCCCTGGGTCGGCTACTGGATGAAATCGGCTTTTCGCCCAGCCGCGACACGGTGTACCTGCTGGGCGACCTGGTGAACCGGGGGCCCGACTCCGCCGCCGTGCTGCGCCGCTGCGTGGTACACGACGGCGCCCTGCGCTGCCTGCTGGGCAACCACGACCTGCACCTGCTGGCGGCAGCCCACGGCGCGCGCCGCCCCTCGCGCCGCGACACGCTGGCTGCGGTGCTGGCTGCGCCCGACCGCGACGCCCTGCTGGACTGGCTGCGCCGCCAGCCCCTGGCGCGCAGCCACGCGCACGGCGGCGAGACCCTGCTGATGGTGCATGCGGGCGTGCTGCCCGCCTGGACGCCTGCGGACGTGCTGCAGCGCGCCGACGAGGTACATGCCGTGCTGCGCGGCCCCGATCTGCCGGGTTTTCTGCAGGCGATGTACGGCAACACGCCCGACCGCTGGAGCGAGGGCCTCACGGGCGCTGACCGGCTGCGCGTGATCGTCAACGCGCTCACGCGGCTGCGCTTTTGCTCGCCCGAGGGGGTGATGGATTTCGACAGCACCGAGAGCGCCAGCGCCGCGCCGCCCGGCCTCGTGCCATGGTTCGACGCGCCGGGCCGCCGCACGGCAAGCACGCTGCTCGCGTTCGGCCACTGGTCCACGCTGGGCCACCTGAACCGGCCCGACCTGCTGGGCATGGACACGGGCTGCGTCTGGGGCGGCTGCCTGAGCGCCGTGCGCTTTGGCGCCACGCTGGCCGAGCGCGAGCTGCTGCAGGTGCATTGCGATCAGGCGCAGGCGCCCGGCGCGCCCTGAATGAAAAAAAGGCAGCTACCAAAAAGATAGCTGCCTGTGCTTGTCCAGCAAGCGCTGGAGGCTGTTTTTATGATGAAACCGAGGTCTCGGGCTGCGCCGCCTTGAACAAGGCAGCCACCTTGCGCTTGGGCTTGATGTTGGCCGATATGCCGCTGCGCGCGGCGGGCCGGGCCGCTGCCTCCCAGGCGGGCGCGGCGTCGGCGCTGCTGGCCTCGTAGGGCTTCTCGAAGAACGGGTCGCGCGACGCCACGGCGGGGCGGAAGCCGCCACGGTGCGGCTCGCGCGGCTCGCGGCGCTCGCGGGCGCTGCCCTCGTCCGCATCGCGCCGGGCGCGG
>NZ_JASGDA010000106.1:0-3311 GCF_047607405.1 Acidovorax sp.
GACCGCCGAGATGGCCGCCGTCACCGTCTCGCCGCAAAGCCAGGGCACGGGCGACGGCGAGAAGCTGCTCAAGCGCATCGAGCAGCGCGCGCGCATCCTGGGGCTGGAGAGCATCTTCGTGCTGACCACGCGCACCATGCACTGGTTCATCAAGCGCGGCTTCCAACCCGTGGACCCGGACTGGCTGCCCGATGCGCGCAAGCGCAAGTACAACTGGGACCGGCGCAGCCAGGTGCTGGTAAAAAAACTCTAGAACGACGCCGAACCAGTCGCAGCCCTTTGCCAATCTGTGGTAGCAGCTATGCTTTCAGGAGCATTTCCGCCCACCCCGACCGGTCAACCCAGCGCCTGCGCGAAGTCCGCGATCAGGTCCTCGGCCTCTTCCAGCCCCACCGACAGCCGGATCATCCCGTCCGCGATGCCCATGGCCGCGCGCACCTCTGCCCCGGCCTCCCAGAAGATGGTGTGCGCCACCGGGATGATGAGCGTGCGCGCGTCCGCCAGCCCTGTCGCTTTGATGGGCAGGCGCAGGCGGTTGCACACGGCCAGGCACTGGTCGGCGTCGCGCAGCTCGAACGACAGCAGCCACGAGCCGGCCTTGAAATGCTGGCGCGCGATGGCGTGCTGCGGATGCGAGGGCAGCAGCGGGTACAGCACGCGCGCGACGGCGGGGTGCTGCTCCAGCCACTGCGCCAGCGCCAGCGCCGTGGCGCTGGTGCGGTCCATGCGCAGCGCCAGCGTCTCGGCGCCCAGCGCCAGCTGGTGCGCGGCGTGGGATGACAGCGTGCCGCCCATGTCGCGCAGGGCCTTCTTGCGCAGCTGCTGCAGGCCCCAGCCCTTGGGGTCGCCCTTGCGGTAGGCGGCGAAGATGTTGGGGTAGCCGCTCCAGTCGAACAGGCCCGTGTCCGTCACGCTGCCGCCCAGCGCGTCGCCCTGCCCGCCCATGCTCTTGGTGAGCGAGTTGACGACCAGCCCCGCGCCCACGGTGGCGGCGCGGAACAGATACGGCGAGGCCACGGTGTTGTCCACCACGTAGAGCAGGCCGTGCTGCTGGCACAGCGCGCCGATGCCTTCCAGGTCGGGGATCTGCGTGCCGGGGTTGGCGATGGTCTCGACGAACACCATGCGCGTGTTGGGCCGCAGCGCGGCCGCGACCTGGGCGGCATCGGTCACGTCCACCGTGGTGATCTCGATGCCCAGATCGCGCAAGGTGCCGAACACGCTGTTGGTGTTGCCGAACACGTACTGGCTGGACACCAGGTGGTCGCCCGCCTTCAGCAGCGTGAGGAAGGTGGCGCAGATGCCCGCCATGCCGGTGGCGAAGGCGATGGTGCCCTGCCCGCCTTCCATCTGCGTGATCTTGGCCTCCAGCGCCGCCGTGGTGGGCGTGCCCTGGCGCGCGTAGTTGAAGCCGCCCTTGGCCGTGCCCTGGAAGACGGCGATCAGGTCCTCGACCTTCTCGTAGCCGTACTGCACGGACGTGTGGATGGGCTTGTGGATGGCGCCGTGCGCCGCGCCGCCCAGGCGGTCGGCGTGGACGATCTGGGTGGTGAAGTGGTCTTGGGTGGTCATGATTTTTTTTAGCGGTCGGGGGCGATGTGTTCGGCGTAATCGTAGAGCGCGCCCAAAATTTCCTGCGCGCGCTCGTCGTCCTCTGCCGTTTCGGAAAGCTGGTCGATCTGCGCGAAAAACTGCTCCACCGTGCGCGAGCCGCCCTGCCCGTCGAACAGGCAGGCGGCGCGGTGCGCCTCCCAGCGCTCGGCGTCCTCGGGCGACAGCGTGGCCGGGAAGTTGCGCGCGCGGTAGCGCCACAGCAGTTCGGAAAGGCGCGGGTCGTCGAACGCAGTGCGGGCCTGGGCCAGCTTCTCGCCGCCCATGCCGCGCAGGTCGTTGAGCCGACGCCGGTCGGCATTGCCCACGAAACCGCCGTACAGGTCTTGATCGACATCCGGCGCGGCCTCTGGCGGGCGGGCGAACACGGCGGGCCAGATGCCGCTCATGTCCGGCAGCGCCCGCGCCGCCTCGGCATGCTGCGCGGCGCGCGTAAGGTCGATGCCCCAGCGCTGCGCCAGCGCGGGCGTGAGCGTGTGGACGTTGCCCACCACCATGGGCGACTTGTTCAGATGGATCGTCTTGACGGGCAGGCGCGCCAGGCCCTCGGGCAGCGCGTCGGCCTTGCTGAACAGGCGCAGGCGGATTTCATCAGGCCCCAGCGTCGCCAGCTCCGTGGGGTCGTGCGCCAGGTCCCAGGCGATCAGCTCATTCTTGTTGGTCGGGTGGCTCGCCAGCGGCCACATCACCGCCAGGCAGCCGCGCTCGGCCGGGAACATGCCCGACACGTGCAAGAAGGGCCGGGCCGTGGCGGCAGTGGTGGGCAGGCGCAGTTCGGCGGCCACGCGGTCCTTCTTGTGCAGGCCCAGCGCAAAGTCGAACAGCTTGGGGTTGTGCTGGCGTATGAGCCGCGCCAGGGCGATGGTGGCGCGCACGTCCGACAGCGCATCGTGCGCGGCCTCGTGCAGCAGGCCGTTGGCTTTGGACAGGTGCTCCAGCTTGAAGCTCGGCGCGCCGTCTTCCTTTTGGGGCCACTGGATGCCATCGGGCCGCAGCGCATACGCCATGCGCACCACGTCGAGCAAGTCCCAGCGCCCGCACTGGTTCTGCCACTCGCGCGCATAGGGGTCGATCAGGTTGCGCCAGAACATGAAGCGCGTGATCTCGTCGTCGAAGCGGATGGTGTTGTAGCCCACGCCGATGGTGCCCGGCTGGGCGAACTCGGCCTCGATGCGGGCGGCGAACTGGTGCTCCGGCACGCCCTTTTCCAGGCAGAGCTGCGGCGTGATGCCGGTGATCAGGCACGCCTCGGGATCGGGCAGGTAGTCGTTGGCAGGCTGGCAGTACAGCATCAGCGGCTCGCCGATCTCGTTCAGATCCGCATCGGTGCGGATGGCCGCGAACTGCGCGGGCCGGTCGCGGCGCGTGTCGGCGCCGAAGGTTTCGTAGTCGTGCCAGAGGAAGGTGTGTGGTTGCATGGCAGGCGGACGTAAGCAGCCATCAAATGTAACCGGTTTTGAGGTCCTTTTGCCCTGCAGTGCATATGTGGCAAGCGCAGGCAGCTATCAAATACGTAGCAAAACACACCGACACACGCAGCGCGCCAGTGCGCGGGACAATCGGGCCATGCACCGCAGAAAAACCCCTCGCTCCCACTCCCTGGCATGCCTCACCCTGGCCCTGGCGGGCTGCGCAACGCCCCCCGCCCCGCGCACGGACACGGCCCCACCGCCGCCCGCCCCCGTGGCCGCCCCGGCGGA
>NZ_JASGDA010000107.1:0-5404 GCF_047607405.1 Acidovorax sp.
CCTGCGGGCCGCCCTCGCGCGCCAGCGCCACGCCCGCCGCCAGCAGCGCGGCGCGCAGGTCGCCGTGGTGGTAGGTCTTGCGGGGCTTGGAGCGGCGGGCCGTGGGCATGGCGTCCTTCGGGTCAAACAAAAAACTACAGCCGCAGGAGGGGTGTGATGTGGACAGCGTTCATTTTAGCGCCTAGCATGTGAACATCGTCCACACCCATGGCGCTCACCGCCCAGAACCATGAGCAACAAAGTATTCGTCAACATTGCCCTGAGCCTCGATGGCTACATGGCCCCCGAAGGCATGACCATGAGCGACCCCGCGCACAAAAACTGGGGCGCCAAGTGGGGGGCGTTGATGGCGTGGCTCATCAAGCAGCAGTACTTTCGCCACCTGCTCAGGCCCCTGTTCGGCGACGGCGGAGAAACCGGGCCTGTCAACGACATGGTTCGGCACACCTTCGAGCGCACGGGCGCCCACATCATGGGCAAGCGCATGTTCGACCAAGGCGAGGTCAGCTGGCCCGAAAACGCGCCGTTTCACACGCCCGTGTACGTTCTGACCCATGAAAAGCGCGCCCCTTGGGTGCGCCCTGGTGGGACGACGTTCTACTTCGTCAACGAAGGGCCCGAACATGCCCTGGCGCTGGCCCGGCAAGCCGCGGGGGCTGCCGACATTCGCATTTCAGGCGGTGCGGACGTGATTGACCAATACCTCAACCTCGACGCCGTGGATGAGCTGGAGATCGCCCTGGCGCCCGTGTTCTTTGGCGGCGGACGCAGGCTTTTCGAGCAGTTGAGCGATCCCCTGCCGCGGTTTCAGATCGATGAAGTCGTCAATGGGTCTGCCGCCACGCATTTGCGGTACGTGCGTACACCGGGCACACAAAGAAACCCATGACCGCAGCTGACAAACCACCACCTCAGGAGTCCCCGACATGCCCACCGGAACCGTCCACCTGCACCGCGTGCTGCGCACCACGCCCGACAAGGTCTTCCGCGCCTTCACGCACAGCGCGGCGCTGGCCAAGTGGCTGCCGCCCTACGGCTTCGTCTGCCACGTCCACCAGTTTGACGGCCAGGTCGGCGGCAGCTTCAGGATGTCGTTCGAGAACTTCACCACCGGCCACAGCCACTCGTTCGGCGGCGAGTACGTGAAGCTGGTGCCGGGCGAGTTCATCGAATACACCGACCGCTTCGACGACCCCAGCATGCCGGGCAAGATGCGCGTGACCGTGCAACTGCGCGCCGTGTCGTGCGGCACCGAGGTCCGCATCGAGCAGGCGGGGATTCCCGAGCTGATCCCCACCGAAGGCTGCTACCTGGGCTGGCAGGAATCGCTGGCGCAGTTGGCCCAACTGGTCGAACCCGACATCACCGGCTAGCCGTGCGCTGGCGCAGCGCCTCGTACAGGCACACGCCGCTGGCCACGGACACGTTCAGGCTCTCCACCGCTCCCTGCATGGGGATGCTGACCAGCTCGTCGCAGGTCTTGCGCGTGAGTTGCCGCATGCCGTCGCCCTCGGCGCCCAGCACCAGGGCCACGGGGCCTTTCAAATCCACCTGGTAGATCGTCTTGGGCGCATCGTCGCTGGTGCCTATGCACCAGATGTTGCGCTCCTTCAATTCACCCAGCGTGCGCGCCAGGTTGGTCACCATGAAGTAGGGCATGGTCTCGGCCGCGCCGCTGGCCACCTTGGCAACCGTGGCGTTGATGCCCACGGCGTGGTCCTTGGGCGCGATGACGGCATGCGCGCCCGCGCCGTCGGCCACGCGCAGGCAGGCGCCCAGGTTGTGCGGGTCGGTCACGCCGTCCAGCACCAGCAGCAGGGGCTGGGCGGTGCCTGCGGCCTCCAGGTCTTCGAGCAGTTCGTCGAGCGACGTGGCCTGCGCCACCGGTTCCACCCGCGCGGCCACGCCCTGGTGGCCGTGGCTGCCCGCCAATTTTGCGATGCGCAGCGCGTCGGCCTCGATCAGCCGCGCCCCGGCCTCGCGCGCGCGGTCCAGGAACTGGCGCATGCGCGCGTCGCGGCGCGTGGCCTCGTAGTAGATCTCGATGATGGACTGGGGCGCGGTCTTCAGGCGCACGCCCACGGCGTGGAAGCCGAAAAGGACTTTGGGGGTGGACATGGGGAAATTATCCGTTGCCTCCAGGCGCTCCGGGCATAAGGTGAGTGTCGCGTACTCAAATTCAGATCAATGCGGCCTGCCGTTGCATGTCGGCATGAAGCTTCGACCAGTCCAGCACGTTGAGGATGCTGGTCTTGATGGGGCGTTTTTCATCCCAGAAGATCAACGAGGACAGAAGCCCTCTGGCTGCCTCGCTTTCCAGATCAGCCAGCGTTTGCAAGGCTTGCACCTGCGTGTCGAAAGACAGGTAGTACACCGTGTCATCGAACATGACGGGCCTCCCCTCTATCGGAGCCACAATTCGAAACCGAAGCGCTTTGTACAAACCGCAGATAGCGATGCGCCAAGGTCTGAACGCGTAGTCCCCCACTCCAAAGATCGAAAAGCGCGGATTCTTCGCATAGATGGTGCTTGCGCGCGCGTCGAGTTGCCCAGCATGCGCCTCCAGATAGGCCCAAGTTCTGGGAGCCAGCGCCCGGATGGGGCTGGTATCGGCACCCACGGCCCGTTGCGTGACAAGAACAAACTTGTTGCGCCATACCTTGTCGCTGCCAATGTCCGAGCCTTTCATTAAGGGGTACAGGCAAGCGTCTTCCAGTTGCACAGACTCCCCCAAGCCATTGACGAAGCCTTCCGCTCCTCGGGTGAATTCCATGATCGCCGAAGCATCGTGCTTGATGCCGGAACGCCACTTCTGCGGGCTTTGTCCCACCAGATAAGAGCACGACTCGAAGGCATCCAAGTCACTCACGATGAGGCCCTGACGGTGGCCTACCTTGCGGCCCTGCCGATCCTCAAGGCTTGCAAACACCGTGTAGTCATACGACGTGCTGGCCGTGGGATCAAGGCGGATAACCAGCAGGCACGCATCGACCGAGGCTCCAAAATGCTTTTTTGCGTCGATCTCCACCATTCGCGCATCCGCAACGGGCTGCCGCAGCCGCTGGGCATGTGCCAGAACCTTGCGGGCCACGGTCGTCTTGACCAGCATCGCCACGTCGCCTCCGCGTGGAGCAAGCCAGCGCAACACCTCCAGCAGCATGGATTCCGAAATGTCGAAGTTGGCCTTGCCGCTGATGGCGTCAAAGCCGCTGAGGCCGAGGAAATTGGACTTCTCCGGAAGGTTCTCCCCGCCTATCGCGCCCAGCGCTGCATTCGTGACCCAAGGGAAGTTGCCGACCACCAGAAGACGGCCCGTCAACCCCCTGGTTCGGGCAGACCAGTCGGCCGAGAAAAAATCCGCCTGCTCCAGCCGCACGTGCGTGAGCGTCGGGCTGGCCTGAAGCTTGCCGCGCAGGGTGTCCAGATAGGCTGCGTTGATTTCAAGGCCCAGGACTTCACGGGCACCGCTGAACACCTGCGCCGCCGCCAGGACGAAAGCCCCGACCCCACAGGTGGGCTCGACCACCACATCGGGCCGCAAGCCCTGGGCTTTCAAGTATTCGCAGACTTGCACCGCTAGGGCATCCGGCGTCTGGAAATCGCCGAACTCGATCCGCTTTTTCCTGTCCATGTTCATGGAGCAAGCGGCGCGCTCTTGTAGATCGAGCGCAGCCCTGGTTCACTACCCGCCTTTTCGATGGCGCGCCCATACTGAAGCCGCCATTGCAAGGCGTTGGAAATGGTCAAGTAGCCCTGGTCCGGCTTCGCTTGAAGAATCTCCCGGGCCAGGTTCATCAGTTCGATTTCATCGACCGGCAGGTTCCTTTCCGTCATGAATGCCATCAGATCGTCCTGGTTGCCTTCGTTGTCCACGATCTGGCGCAGACCCCGCGTCATCTGGAAGTCCGCAGTGCGCCGGGGCTCCACATAGACCGTATCGGTCATGCGCAGCGTGGCACAGCGGGTAGCCGGGTCATCGGCCTTGTCGTACACGAAAACGATGAGCCCGTAGCCCAGGCCGTATATCTTCTGGCGGGCCGATCTGAACGGGCACGAGGATTGCGGCTGCCGGATGCTGGTGACCTTCATGTCCACGCCAAGACCGGGGAAGTCGATACCGTTCGCCGAGTTACCTTGCGCAAAATCGTAGTGCTCTTGCAGGTAGGTTCTGAACTTGTGTTCAAGATAGGTGCCCACCGCCTTGCCATCCGTCACGCCGAACAAGGCAGGATCGGCGTGCTTGCTCTCCAGGTCGGAAAACAACTGCGCCTCCAGGCACAGCAAGTCTATCGTCAAAGTGGTTCTGGTCATGCTTTTGCTACTTATTTCATAGCTATCAACGGTTTACACATAAGGACTGGATGCCAAAAACGCTTCAAACTTTCACGCTTCAAACGACGCGCCCGGCCTCGATGGTGATGCAGCGCTCGCACTGCGCGGCAATGCCCCGATCGTGCGTGACCAGCACCAGCGTCGTGCCCTGCTCGCGGTTCAGCTCGAACATCAGCCGCATGATGGTCTCGCCCGTGGCGAAGTCCAGGCTGCCCGTGGGCTCGTCGGCCAGCAGCACGGCGGGCTGCACCACGAAGGCGCGGGCCAGCGCCACGCGCTGCTGCTCGCCGCCCGAGAGCACCTTGGGGTAATGGCCCAGGCGCTGGCCCAGGCCCACGCGCTCCAGCATGTCGGCGGCGGCCTTGCGGGCGCCCTTGCGCACCTCGGGGCGGCTGGCAAGCTCCAGCGGCAGCATCACGTTCTCCAGCGCCGTCAGGTTGCCCATGAGCTGGAAGCTCTGGAAGACGAAGCCCACCTTTTGCGCCCGCAGCGCGGCGCGCTCGTCCTCGTCGATGGCGAACAGGTCGTGCCCATCCAGTCGCACGGTGCCGCGCGTGGGCATGTCCAGCCCGGCGATGATGGACAGCAGCGTGCTCTTGCCCGAGCCCGACGCGCCGACGATGGCGGCGGTTTCCCTCGGGGCCAGGCGGAAATCGATATCCCGCAGAATGTCGAGCGTGCCGGTGGAGTCCGTCACCGACTTGAAGACGTGCTCCACGGCAATGATGGACGGCGAGGAATATTCGGACATGGAAGGTTCTTTACGGTGAAAGCTCAATGGCTGCTACGGCGCCACTTTATCGCGGCGGGCCTGCTGGCTGCGATTTCCGCACGCGCCCAGGGGCGCCGCACGGTGATCCTGGTGCTGGGCGATTCGCTTTCCGCCGAATACGGCCTGGCGCGCGGCACGGGCTGGGTGGCCCTGCTGGAAAAGCAGCTCGCGCGGGACAGGATCGGCGCCACGGTGGTCAACGCCAGCGTGAGCGGCGAGACCACCTCCGGCGGCCGCTCGCGCCTGGCAGCGCTGCTGGCGCAGCACCAACCCACGCACGTGGTGATCGAGCTGGGCGGC
>NZ_JASGDA010000108.1:0-79761 GCF_047607405.1 Acidovorax sp.
CCGCCACGGCCCTGGCGGCGCTGGCCCTGCTGCGGCTGGCCCTGGCAGGCCACGCGCCGCCCCGGCGCGGGCTGCGGGATTTGCCCCTGCACACCCTCACGGCCCTGCGCCCGCACGCCGCCAGCCTGGAGCGCATGGGCTGCCGCACCTGGGGCAGCTTGCGTGCGCTGCCGCGCTCCGGCGTGGCGCGGCGCTTTGGCGCAGAGGTGCTGCACGCGCTGGACCAGGCCCTGGGCGATGCCCCCGAGGCGCATACCTGGGTGGAGCTGCCCGAGCAGTTCGCCCTGAGCGCCGATCTGCCCGCGCTGGCCGAATCCGCCGACGCGCTGCTCTGGTCCGCCAGCCGCTGCCTGACGGCCCTGCAGCACTGGCTGCAGGCACGCCAGCAGGGTGCGCTGGTGCTGGACCTGTGCTGGCGGCACGACCTGCGGCGGGTGGACGGCGTGGACATCGCTCCCACGCAGTCGCTGCCCCTGCGCACGGCCCAGGCCACGCAGGACATGGCGCACCTGCGGCGGCTGCTGTCTGAAAACCTCGCGCGCACCACGCTGGCTGCTCCGGTCCACCAGATCACGCTGCGCCTCGTGGAATCGACCCCGCTCGCGCAGCGCAGCGCCAGCCTGCTACCCCTGGA
The DNA here is from genome assembly GCF_047607405.1 of Acidovorax sp. Lineage (GTDB taxonomy): Bacteria > Pseudomonadota > Gammaproteobacteria > Burkholderiales > Burkholderiaceae_C > Acidovorax. The sequence goes on from NZ_JASGDA010000108.1 coordinate 635, forward strand.
CGACAGCGCGGACAGCGGCGGCGAAGCCCTGCACCAGCTGCTGGAGCGCCTGTCGGCCCGCCTCGGCCCCGCCCAGGTGCAGGCCCCCGTGCTGCACGCCGACCACCGGCCCGAGTGCATGCAGCAATGGCGCCCCGCCGCCGAGGCGCTGGGGCAGGGCGGCAACGTGCCCGCGCCGGATGCCGCACCGGATGCCGAACTATTGCCCCCCTGGCTGCTGCGCCCGCCCCGCCCGCTCGCCGTGCAGGGCAGCCGCCCCTGCCACCACGGGCCGCTGCGCCTGCTGGCGGGGCCGCAGCGGTTCGAGGCCGGGTGGTGGGCCGATGAAGCAGCAGCCATGGCCCAGCGCGATTACTTCGTGGCGCACAACGACGCGGCGGGCCTGGTGTGGGTGTTCCGCGAACGGCAGCCGCCCGCGCCGGGGCAGCCGCACCGCTGGTTTTTGCACGGGGTGTTTGCATGACCTCTGCACCCTGCCTTCACTCCTTCTCCCTTTGGGAGAAGGCAGGGATGAGGGCTTGCAGCGGTGGATTGGCACACGCCGCTGGCCCTCACCCCAACCCTCTCCCAGAGGGAGAGGGTGCTATGGGGGCGCGGGCATGACGGCTGCTTTGCCTCCTTACGCCGAGCTGCACTGCCTGTCCCACTTCAGCTTCCAGCGCGGCGCGTCGCACCCGCACGAGCTGGTCGAGCGCGCCGCCCAACTGGGCTACACAGCCCTGGCGCTGACCGACGAATGCTCGGTGGCAGGCGTCGTGCGCGCCCACGAGGCCGCGCGCCAGCACCCCGGCCTGCAGCTCATCGTGGGCAGCGAATTCCGCTGGGGGGCACTGCGGCTGGTGGCGCTGGCGCGCGACGCCGAGGGCTGGGGCGGCCTGTGCGAGTTCATCACCGCCGCCCGCGCCGCCGCGCCCAAGGGCCAGTACCGCGTGGACGGCGCCAGCCCCTTCGCGCTATTGCGCGGCTGCGAGCTGCTGCTGGCGCTCGATAGAACGCAGATAAATGCTTCTGATTTGATAGCTGCAAGCGCTTGTGTAGAAAGCGCCAGAGGCCAATTTGACTCCAATTTCGACGGCCACATCTGGCTGGCCGTGGAACTGCACCTGGGCCCAGACGACGCCCTGTGGCTGCACACCCTGCGCCGCGTGGCCGCCGCGCACCACCTGCCGCTGGTGGCGGCGGGCGACGTACACATGCACGCCCGCTCGCGCAAGCCGCTGCAGGATGCGATCACCGCCGTGCGGTTGGGCCGCAGCGTGGCCGAATGCGGCTTTGCCCTGCAGCCCAACGCCGAGCGCCACCTGCGCCAGCGCGTGCGGCTGGCGGGCATCTACCCGGGCGACCTGCTGGCCGCCACGCTCGCCGTGGCCGGGCGCTGCACGTTCAGCCTGGATGAAATCAAGTACCAGTACCCGCTGGAGACCGTGCCCCCCGGCATGACCCCCGCCCAGGCGCTGGCCTGGCTGGCAGAGGAGGGCGCGCGGGGCCGCTACCCGCAGGGCGTGCCCGCCAGGATCGCCGCGCAGATCCGCAAGGAGCTGGAGCTGATCGCCCACTGCCGGTACGAGATGTACTTCCTCACCGTCCACGACATCGTGCGCTACGCGCGCAGCCAGGGCATCCTGTGCCAGGGGCGCGGTTCGGCGGCCAACTCGGTGGTGTGCTACGTGCTGGGCATCACGGCGGTGGACCCCGAGGAATCGCACCTGCTGTTCGAGCGTTTCATCAGCAAGGAGCGCAGCGAGCCGCCCGACATCGACGTGGACTTCGAGCACGACCGGCGCGAGGAAGTCATCCAGTACATCTACGCCAAATACGGCCGCGAGCGCGCCGCCATCGCCGCCGTGGTCATCAGCTACCGCACGCGCAGCGCCCTGCGCGACATGGGCCGCGCCCTGGGCGTGGCGCCCGCGCTCATCGACGCCTTCGCCAAAGACCACCATTGGTTCGACGGCCTGCACGCTGCCGAGCATTTGCAGGACATGGCGCGCACCCTGGGCGTGCCGCTGCCTGCGCGCACCGCCGCGCTGTGGCTGGAGCTGGCGCGTGACCTGAGAGGCTTTCCGCGCCACCTCAGCCAGCACGTGGGCGGCTTCGTGCTCACGCAAGGCAAGCTCACGCGGCTGGTGCCCGTGGAGCCCGCCAGCATGCCGGGCCGCAGCGTCATCCAGTGGGACAAGGACGACCTGGACGCCATGGGCCTGCTCAAGGTGGACGTGCTGGCGCTGGGCATGCTCACCGCGCTGCGCCGCTGCCTGCAACTGCGCGCCGCCCTGCGCGGCGAGCGCTGGGGCCTGGCCGACATCCCGCGCGAAGACCCCGCCACCTACGACATGGTCTGCGCCGCCGACACCGTGGGCGTGTTCCAGATCGAAAGCCGCGCCCAGATGAGCATGCTGCCGCGCCTGCGCCCCCGCCGGTTCTACGACCTGGTGGTGCAGGTCGCCATCGTGCGCCCCGGCCCCATCCAGGGCGGCATGGTCCACCCCTACCTGCAGGCGCGGGAACGCGAGCGGCAGGGCGGCGCGCTGGTGCTCGAAAAGCCCGAGCTGGAAGAGGCCCTGGCCCGCACCCTGGGCGTGCCCATCTTCCAGGAACAGGTCATGCAGATCGCCATGATCGCCGCGGGCTTCACCCCCGGCATGGCCGACGATCTGCGCCGCTCCATGGCCGCCTGGAAGCGCAAGGGCGGCGTACACCGCTTCGAAGAGCCGCTGATGCAGGGCATGCTGGCCAACGGCTACCGCGCAGAGTTCGCCCAGGCCATCTACCAGCAGATGCTGGGCTTTGGCGAATACGGCTTCCCCGAAAGCCACGCGCACAGCTTCGCGCTGCTGGCCTACGCCAGCAGCTGGCTCAAGCGGCACGAGCCAGCGTGCTTCCTGGCTGCGCTGCTCAACGCGCAGCCCATGGGCTTTTACACGCCATCGCAGCTCGTGCAGGACGCGCGCCGCCACGGCGTGCGCGTGTGGCCTGCCGACGTGGTACACAGCGACTGGGACTGCACGCTCGAAGACTCCACCCAGCCGCAGCCCGCCGTGCGCCTGGGCCTGCGCATGGTCAGCGGCCTGGGCGAAGCCGCCGCCCGGCGCCTGGCGCAGGCCCGCGCCACGGCCCCCTTCGCCAACGCGCAAGACCTGGCCCTGCGCGCCCAACTCACCCAGCAAGACCTGCGCGCCCTGGCCGCAGCCGACGCCCTCGCCAGCCTCAGCGGCCACCGCCGCCAGCAGATGTGGGAGGCAGCCGCCCAGCACACCGCCCCCGCGCTGCTGCGCGATGCCCCCGTCCATGAGCCGCCCTTGGAACTACCCGCCGCCCCCGAGGGCGAAGAAATCCTGTTCGACTACGCCGCCACCGGCCTCACCCTGCGCCGCCACCCCCTGGCCCTGCTGCGCCCGCGCCTGGCCCGCTGGCGTTTGCTGACCGCGTTGCAACTGCACGCCACCCCCCATGGCCGCACCGTGCGCACCTGCGGCATCGTCACCGTGCGCCAGCGCCCCGGCACGGCCAAGGGCACCCTGTTCGTCACGCTGGAAGACGAAACCGGCCCCGTCAACGTCATCGTCTGGCCCGCCCTGCTGGAGCGCTGGCGCGACGCCCTGCTGCGCTCGCGCCTGCTGGCCGTGCAGGGCACCTGGCAGGTCGCGCAGGCCACTGCACCCGGCGGCACGGCGGTGCGCCACCTGGTGCTGCAGCGCTGCCGCGACCTCACGCCGCTGCTGGGGCGGCTGGGCGCGGCGCTGCAAGGCAGCCGGGACTTTCACTGAAGGGAGAGGGCTTCATCGCCCCCGCCACTCCGACGGGGTGTACCCCATCTCCTGCCGGAACATGTGGCTGAACGCCGCCGTCGAGGCATAGCCCAAGTCCAGCGCCACTCCGATGACACCGACCGCCTGCGCGTGGTCTTTGCGGGCATCAGCGCCCTGATCCTCGCCGTGGGCCTGGCGCGCTTTGCCTACACGCCCATGCTGCCGGTGATGCGCGGGCAAGCGGGGCTGTCGTACCTGGCGGGCGGGTGGCTGGCGGCGTTCAACTACGCGGGCTACATCACGGGCGCGCTGGTGGCGGCCATGGCTGCGGCCACGGGCGGCTACCGGGGGCGCTGGTGGTGGCGGCTGCCGTGATGGGCGTGGGCATGCTGCTGCTGGTGGCGATGCTATCCAAAGAGTAGCTGTTGGCGCTTGTCCAGAAAGCGCTGGAGGCCGATTTGACCTCAAGCCTCGACGGTCTGGTTGCGCCCCAGTTCCTTGGCGCGGTACAGCGCGGCGTCGGCGCGCGAGAGCATGGCGTCCAGGGTGTCGTCCGGCCCTTTCCAGCCGGTCAGGCCGATGCTCACCTGGCAGTCCAGCGGGTGGCCCGTGGACAGGGCGGCATGGATGCGCTGGGCCACGCGCCGCGCGGCCTCGGCGTCGGTGCGTGGCAGCAGCACCATGAATTCCTCGCCGCCATAGCGGCCCAGGTGGTCCGGGCGGCGCAGGGCCTGGCGCACGCGGTCGGCGAAGTACGCCAGCACGGCGTCCCCGTGCTGGTGGCCCCGTGTGTCGTTGACGGCCTTGAAGTTGTCCAGGTCCAGCATCATGATGGCCGGGCCGTCGCCGTAGCGCCGGGCGCGCTCCAGTTCTTCCTCGCAGCGCTGCAGCAGCGCGCGGCGGTTCAGCGCCTGGGTGAGGGAGTCGTGGGTGGCCAGGTGCTCCAGTTCGGTGCGCACGCGGTCGGTGGCCAGCAGCACCGCGCCGATCGGCAGCATGAGCACCGTGAGCGTGTAGGCGCCGATGTAGAACGTCTGGAACAGCGACGGCGCCATCAGGTCCGTGCCTGCCTGGCCCGTGATGACCGTCACCAGGCGCGTCGCCAGCACCGCCAGGTGCAGCGCCAGCACGGCCTGCACCAGCCGCGCCGGGAAGCTGCGCCCGCCATGGCGCAGCATGAAGCGCAGCTGCGCGGCATACAGGGCCGACATCACGGCGGTGAACAGCCCCAGGCGCAGCGCGTAGTGGGGCAGCCAGTAGGTAAAGACGACCAGCATGAGCATGGTGCCCGCGATGACGCGGCTCCACGGGCGCCAGGTGGTGGGGTGGCCGAAGAAGCTGCGCGTGCCCATGTAGTAGGTTGTGCTGCCCAGCAACAGCAGCAGGTTGGCCAGCAGCACACTCAGCCATTCGTGCATGACGTGGCGCGTGCTGAAGAACGAACTGGACACCAGCCACAGCATGGGCGCCACGGCCCAGGCGCCTATGCCGCGGATCGAGGGCGGGTAGTTGCGCCGCATGAACAGCAGCACGATGACCATGAAGGCGGACATCAGGCCCGCCGTGGCGATCATGGAGCGCGGGTCGAGGTTCGTCATCCAGCGTAAGAAAGAAGGGCTCGACGCGTAAAAATATGTTTCTGGCCTGCGGTTCAGTATAGCCACGCACCTGCGCGCAGCAAACGCTTCTGCACCATAAGGGGCCTGTCGGCACGGTGCTGGTGCGACGCTTGTATGCAAAACGCCAAAAGCATTGTGTACAAACGGGCATGGGGCTTGCATTGAGGCAGGCCATGCAAGTCCACGACGCTCCCGCGCAGGCCCCTGCCGCCATCGAAATCGTCGCGCTCACCAAGCGCTATGCCCAGGGGCGCCCGGCGGTGGACGCCATCAACCTGCGCATAGACAGCGGCAGCTATTGCTGCCTGCTGGGCCCGTCGGGCTGCGGCAAGAGCACGACGCTGCGCATGATTGCGGGGCACGAGTCGGTGACCAGCGGCGACATCCTGCTGGAGAACCGCAACATCACCGACCTGCCCGCCGCCGCGCGCGGCACGGCCATGATGTTCCAGAGCTTTGCGCTGTTCCCGCACCTGTCGGCGCTGGACAACGTGGCCTTCAGCCTGAAGATGAAAGGCGTGGCCAAGGCCGAGCGCCAGGCCAAGGCGCGCGACCTGCTCGGGCGCGTGGCCATGGGCCACCTGGCGGACCGCAAACCCGCCGAACTGTCGGGCGGACAGCAGCAGCGCGTGGCGCTGGCGCGCGCCCTCATCACGCAGCCGCGCGTGCTGCTGCTGGACGAGCCGCTGTCGGCGCTGGACCCCTTCCTGCGCATCCAGATGCGCGCCGAGCTGCGCCGCTGGCAGAAGGAACTGGGGCTGACCTTCATTCACGTGACCCACAGCCAGGAAGAGGCCATGGCCCTGGCCGACACCATGGTGGTGATGAACCACGGCGTGATCGAGCAGGTGGGCTCGCCGCACGAGGTCTATAACCGGCCCGCCAACGAGTTCGTGGCGCGCTTCATGGGCGGGCACAACGTGATCGACGCGCCCGGCGGCGGCAAGGTGGGCGTGCGCACCGACCATCTTCAGGTGGCGCCCGCAGGGGCCGACCTGCCGCCCGGCGTGCCGCGCATGCAGGCCGTGGTGACCGACGTGGAGTACCAGGGCACCTACGTGCTGCTGGGCCTGCAAAAGCACGGCGTGGCGCTGTCGGCCCATGCGACGGCGGCGTATTCCGCGATGGTGCCCGAGGCCGCGTTCGACGCGCAGCCCTACACCGTGGGCCAGGCGGTGCAGATGCACTGGATGGCCGGGCAGGCGCACCCGCTGGCGGCCTGATGTCTTCATTTTTCCCTTCCGCAACCCCAAGGAGCTTTCCCATGTCCGATTCTTCCTCTACCGATTCCTCCGTCGTCGCACCCGGCGTGCAGCGCCGCTCGCTGCTGCAGGGCGCGGCGGGCGTGCTGGCCACCGGCATGTTCCCGGCCATTCACGCGCAAGAGAAGATCGTGCTGCGCTACCTGGGCACGGCGGTGAACCAGGACAAGGCGATTGCCGAGAAGTTCGAGAAGGACACGGGCATCAAGATCCAGTACGTGGCCGTGACCACCGACGACGTGACCAAGCGCGCCGTCACCGCGCCCAACAGCTTCGATTTGATCGACACCGAGTACTTCTCGCTGAAAAAGATCGTGCCCACCGGCAACCTCAAGGGCATCGACACCAAGCGCATCAAGAACGCCGACAAGATCACCACGCTGTTCACCACCGGCATGGTGGCGGGCAAGGCCGTGGGCGAGCAGGGCACCGCGCCCAAGAAGGTGATCTACCTGGAAGGCGAGAAGTCCAAGAAGTTCGCCGCCGCGCCCACGCAGTACATGTCGCTCATTCCCACCGTGTACAACGCCGACACGCTGGGCATCCGGCCCGACCTCATCAAGCGGCCCATCAGTTCGTGGGCCGAACTGCTCAACCCCGAGTTCAAGGGCAAGGCGGCGATCCTGAACATCCCGTCCATCGGCATCATGGACGCGGCGATGGTGGTCGAGGCCATGGGCATCTACAAGTACCCCGACAAGGGCAACATGACCAAGAAGGAGATCGACCTGACGATCAAGACCCTGATCGAGGCCAAGAAGCAGGGCCAGTTCCGCGCGCTGTGGAAGGACTTCAACGAGTCGGTGAACCTGATGGCCTCGGGCGAGGTGGTCATCCAGTCCATGTGGAGCCCCGCCGTCACCGCCGTGCGCACCAAGGGCATCGACTGCGTGTTCCAGCCGCTCAAGGAAGGCTACCGCGCCTGGGCCGCGGGCTTCGGCCTGCCCGCCACGCTGTCGGGCCGCAAGCTCGACGGTGCCTACGAGTTCATCAACTGGTTCTTGGACGGCTGGGCTGGCGCCTACCTGAACCGCCAGGGCTACTACAGCGCCGTGCTGGAGACGGCCAAGGCCAAGATGGAAGCCTACGAGTGGGCCTACTGGATGGAAGGCAAGCCCGCCACGCAGGACATCAAGAGCCCCACGGGCGACCTGCTGGCCAAGGCCGGGTCGGTGCGCGACGGCGGCAGCTACGAGGCGCGCATGGGCGGCATCGCATGCTGGAACGCCATCATGGACGAGAACAACTACATGGTCCAGAAGTGGAACGAGTTCGTGGCCGCGTGATGGCCGCGTGATGGTCGCGTGATGGCCGCCTGACGCAAGCCCAAGGACAGCATGAGCACCTCCGCCCCCGCCCTGCCCGCAGCCGCCGCGCCTGGGCGCAGCATTGCCGCCTGGTGGCAGGCCGCGCCGTTCACGGCGGTGTTCGTGCTGTTCTTCCTGGTGCCGCTGGCGCTGATCGTGATGGTCAGCTTCTGGGACTTCAACGACTACGAGCTGCTGCCAGGCTTCACGTTCAAGAACTACGTGTCGATCTTCGCGGGCTGCGGCGACATGGGCGACGTGTGCGTGACGCTCAAGACCTACTGGTCCACGCTCAAGTTCAGCGTCATCGTGTGGCTGATCACGTTGGTGGTCGGCTTTGCCGTGGCCTACTTCCTGGCCTTTCACGTGCGCTCGCCGGGCATGCAGACGCTGCTGTTCGTGCTCTGCACCATTCCGTTCTGGACCTCCAACGTCATCCGCATGATCTCGTGGGTGCCGCTGCTCGGGCGCAACGGCCTGGTCAACCAGGCGCTGCAGGGCATGGGCCTCACCGACGCACCCGTCGAGTGGCTGCTGTTCTCCGACTTCTCGGTGGTGCTGGCCTTCGTACACCTGTACACCATGTTCATGATCGTGCCCATCTTCAACAGCATGATGCGCATCGACCGCAGCCTGATCGAGGCCGCCAGCGACAGCGGCGCCAGCGGCTGGCAGACGCTGTGGAACGTGATCGTGCCGCTGTCCAAGACCGGCATCATCATCGGCTCCATCTTCGTGCTCACCATCGTCATGGGCGACTTCGTGACCATCGGCGTCATGGGCGGGCAGCAGATCGCCTCGGTGGGCAAGATCATCCAGGTGCAGACCTCGTACCTGCAGTTCCCGCTGGCGGCGGCCAACGCGGTGATCCTGCTGGCCGTGGTGCTGATGATCATCTGGGCGCTGACCCGCATGGTCGATATCCGCAAGGAGTTGTGATGCGCGAACCCCGCCCCGCCAGCTTCTGGCCGCTGGCCGCCGTCTTCGGCCTGTTCGTGCTGTTCATGTACGGCCCCATGTTCGTCATCTTCGTGCTCAGCTTCCAGGGACCGGAGGGCGGGCTCACCTTTCCGATGCGCGGCGTGTCGCTGCACTGGTTCGGCAAGCTGGCCGAAGGGCTGGGCGTGGTGGACATCGGCGCGGCGCTGTGGCGCTCGCTGGGCCTGGGGCTGGCCGTGATGGCCTGCACCGTGGTGCTGTCGGTGCTGGCGGGCCTGGCGTTCCGCAAGCGGCTGGCGGGGGGCAACCTGCTGTTCTTCATCGTGGTGGCCAGCCTCATCATGCCGTCCATCATCGTGTCGCTGGGCATCGGGCTGGAGTTCCGGCTGATCGACACGGCCATCAAGTCCGCGCTGGAATGGGCGGGCCTGCAGGATGTGCTGGAGGGCTACGGCACGGCGCTGGGCCTGTACACCTCGGCGCTGGGCGCGCACCTCACGTGGACGCTGCCGTTCGGCCTGCTCATCATGTTCGCCGTGTTCAACCGCTTCAGCCCGTCCTACGAGGAGGCCGCGCGCGACCTGGGCGCCACGCCCTGGCAGGGCTTTGCGCACGTGGTGCTGCCGCTGATCGCGCCGTCGGTGGTGGGCATCGGCATGTTCGGCTTCACGCTGAGCTGGGACGAGATCGCCCGCACCTCGCAGGCCATCGGCGACGTGAACACGCTGCCGCTGGAACTGCAGGGCCTGACCAGCACCGTGACCACGCCCGCCATCTACGCGCTGGGCACGGTGACCACGGTGGTGTCCTTCGCCGTCATGGCGCTGACGCTCGCGCTGGCCTGGGCGTTGGGCCGCAGGCGCAAAGGGCGCCGCGCATGATGCCCCTGGCGCCGGGCCAGCCCAGCGACAACGACATGTACGAGCGCATGGTCTCGGCCATACTGGACCACCGCCTGCCGCCCGGCACCAAGCTGGTCGAGGACCGGCTGGCGGCGGCGTTCGGCGTCTCGCGCACGCGCGTGCGACCGCTGCTGGTGCGGCTGGCGAACGAGCAGGTGGTCACGCTCACGCCGCGCCGGGGCGCGTCCATCGCCCAGCCCACGCCGCAAGAGGCGCGCGAGGTCTTCGAGGCCCGTCGGCTGCTGGAGCCGCGCCTGGTGGAGCTGTTCATCGCCAACGCGGCGGCGAGCGACATTGCCGCGCTGCGCGCCTGCATCGCGGACGAAGAGGCCGCGCGAGCCCGTGGCGACATGCGCCGCGCCATCCGCCTCTCGGGCGACTTTCACCTGCGCATCGCCCAGGCGGCGGGGCACCAGACGCTGGGGCGCATCCTGCGCGAGCTGGTCTCGCGCACCTCGCTCATCCTGATGGCCTACAGCCCCGGGCACACGCACGAGCGCGAAGACGCCACAGCCTGCGGCTGCCGCGAGCACCGCGCGCTGGTGGACGCGATCCGCCTGCGCGACGCGCCCGAGGCCGCACGGCGCATGCTGGACCACCTGGCGCGCATCGAGCGGCAGCTGGAGTTCACGCCCCCCGCCAGCGCGCTGCCCGACCTTGCCGCGCTGCTGGCGTGAACGGGGCCAACGCCATGCGCCATCTGCTCGTCATCAACCCCAACACCTCGCCCGGCGTGACCGCGCTGCTGCAGCACCATGTTCAGGCCGCTGCCGGGCCGCACGTGGCGGTGCGCACGGCCACGGCGCGGTTCGGCGCGCCCTACATCGCCTGCGAGGCCAGCTACGCCGTCGCAGCCCACGCCACGCTGGACGCCTGGGCCCACGACCTGGCGCAGCCCCCCTCGCACGATGAATCCCGGCCCGACGCGGTGCTGATCGGCTGCTTTGGCGACCCCGGCCTCATGGCGCTGCGCGAGAGCAGCCCCGTGCCGGTGACCGGCCTGGCCGAAGCCTCGTTCACCGCAGCCGCCCGCCACGGTCGCTTCGCCATCGTGACCGGGGGCGAGCGCTGGGGCCCCATGCTGCAGCGGCTGGCGCAGGCGCTGGGCCATTCGCAGGCGCTGGCGGGCATCCACACCGTGGCACCCACGGGCGCCCAGCTCCTGGCCGACCCAGACGGCGCCCGCGCGCTGCTGGCACAGGCATGCCGCGACGCGGTGCGCCAGACGCAGGTGCAGGCCGTCATCCTGGGCGGCGCGGGGCTGGCGGGCATGGCCGCCGCCGTGCAGCCGCAGGTGCCGGTGCCCGTGATCGACAGCGTGGCCGCCGGGGTGGCCTGGGCGCTGCACGCCCACTCCGTGCCGCCCGTGCGCAAGGCGGCGGGGTTCGACGTGGCGTGGGCGGGGGTGTCGGCGGAAATGGCGGCTCTTGGGGTTTGACGGGCGGGTGGACTCCATTTAGTATTACGTTTGTAATTACTTGAAAGCCTTCCCATGCACACGCTCAAACTGACCCAGGTCGGCAACTCGGTCGGCGCCGTCTTCCCCAAGGAACTGCTGGCCCGCCTGCAGCTTGAAAAGGGCGATGAGCTGTACGTGACTGAATCGCCCGACGGCCTGCGCATCACCACCCACAACCCCGACTTCGAGGAGCAGATGCGCGTGGCGCGCGAGATCATGAAGGAACGCCGCGCCGTGCTGCGCGAGCTGGCCAAATGAGCCGGGAGTGGGTCTGGCTGGACCGCGCCGTCATCGTCGCCATCCATGAAATGCAGTTGGCCGAGCATGGCGGCGGCGCGGGTGTGCGCGACGCGGGTCTGCTCGATTCGGCCCTGGGCAGGCCGCTGCACCTGAGCCACTATGGCGAGCCGCCGCCTGATGCCGCCGCGCTGGCCGCTTCCTACGGCTACGGCATTTCGCGCAACCACCCCTTCATCGACGGCAACAAGCGCACGGGCTTCGTGGCGGCAGAACTGTTTTTGCGCCTGAACGGGTGGGTGCTGACCGCCGACGATGCATCCTGCGTGCTCACCATGCTCGCCGTCGCGGCGGGCGACATTTCCGAAGAAGCCTTCGCCGCCTGGCTGCGCGAGCACATGGCCGCCCGTCCGTAAATATTGGGTGTTTTTAGCCTCCAGCGCTTGCTGGACAAGCGCAAGCAGCTATCAAAACAGAAGCATTCAAGGCTGCATGACCTTGGGCGCGTAGTCGCAGTACGGCGCCACCACGCATTCCCAGCAGCGCGGCTTGCGCGCCTGGCACACGTAGCGGCCCAGCAGGATCAGCCAGTGGTGCGAGTCCACCGCGTACTCTGGCGGCACGCGCTCCATCAACTGCATCTCCACCGCCAGCGGGTTCTTGCCGGGCGCCAGGCCCGTGCGGTTGCCCACGCGGAAGATGTGCGTGTCCACTGCCATCGTGGGCTGGCCGAAGGCCACGTTCAGCACCACGTTGGCCGTCTTGCGGCCCACGCCGGGTAGCTGCTCCAGCGCCTCGCGCGTGCGCGGCACCTGGCCGCCGTGCTGCTGCACCAGGATGCGGCTGGTTGCCATCAGGTTCTTGGCCTTGGTACGGTACAGGCCGATGGTCTTGATATAGCCCTCCAGCCGCTCCAGCCCCAAATCCAGGATGGCCTGCGGCGTGTTCGCCACGGGGAACAGCCTGCGCGTGGCCTTGTTCACGCCCACGTCGGTCGCCTGGGCCGACAGCAGCACGGCGGCCAGCAGCTCGAAGACGTTGGTGTATTCCAGCTCGGTGTTGGGCGTGGGGTTGGCGGCCTTCAGGGCGGCGAAGAAGGGTTCGATCTGCGTGGGCTTCATGGGGCGTGCATTGTCCCGCAGGAAACCTGCGCGCCGATTGGCGACAATGCGGGATTCACCCCATTAACAGCGTCCACGCCATGCAATTCGCCGACCGCCTGAACAACGTAGAAACCTCCGCCATCCGCGAGCTTTTCAAGCTGCTGGGCAAGCCCGGCATCATCAGCTTTGCCGGGGGCTTTCCGGACAGCGCCATGTTCGACGTGGACGGCATCCGCGAGGCCGCCAACGCCGCCTTGGCCGAGGAGCCCGGCGCCGCGCTGCAGTACGGCGCCACCGAGGGCTACAACCCGCTGCGCGAACAGCTCGCGGCCTTCATGGCGGGCAAGGGCGCGCAGGGCGTGGCGCCCGACAACCTCATCGTCACCACTGGCAGCCAGCAGGCGCTGGACCTGCTGGGCAAGACGCTCATCAGCCCCGGCGACAAGGTGATCGTGGAAGGCCCCACCTTCCTCGCCACCATCCAGTGCTTTCGCCTGTACGGCGCCGAGCTGATCAGCGCGCCCATCGACGGCAACGGCGTACAGACCGACGCGCTGGAACAGCTCATCGCCGAGCACCGCCCCAAGTTCGTCTATCTGATCCCCACCTTCGGCAACCCCAGCGGCGCCATGCTGAGCGCAGAGCGCCGCAAGGCCGTGCTGGCAATGGCCGTCAAGTACAACACGCTGATCGTCGAGGACGACCCCTACGGCGACCTGTACTTCGGCGATGCCCCTCCGCCCAGCCTGCTCAATTTGTCTGCCACCGTACACGGCAGCCGCGATCTGCTGGTGCATTGCGGCAGCTTGAGCAAGGTGCTCTCCCCCGGCCTGCGCGTGGGCTGGATGATCGCGCCCGCCGACCTGCTGGGCAAAGCCACCATGTGCAAGCAGTTCAGCGACGCGCACACCAGTACCTTCGCCCAGGCCACGGCCGCGCAGTACCTCAAGGCGGGCCGCATGCCCGCCACGCTGGCGCGCGTGCGCAAGGTCTATGCCGAGCGCGCCCAGGCCATGGGCGACGCGCTGCGCAGCGACCTGGGTGACGCCATCGACTTCGTGCAGCCCCAGGGCGGCCTGTTCGTGTGGGCGCGGCTCACGGGCGCGGGCGGCAAGGTGGCCGAAGGCAACGTGCTCGCCAAGCGCGCCATCGACAAGGGCGTGGCCTTCGTGCCCGGCACGCCGTTCTACTGCGCCAACCCCGACAACGCCACGCTGCGCCTGTCCTTCGCCACGGCCGACGTGGACAAGATCCGCGAAGGCATCGCCCGCCTCGCCCAGGCCCTGTGATGCACGACGACGGCATCGCCCAGCGGCTGGAGAGCCTGGAGATCAAGGCCAGCTTCATGGAAGACCTGCTCGACCAGCTCAACCTGACCATCTACCGCCAGCAGGAGCTGATCGACCGGCTGGCGCGCGAGGTCATCCAGTTGCGCCAGCAGGTGCCCGAGGCCGGGCAGGGCGCGGCGCGCAACCCGCGCGACGAACTGCCGCCGCACTATTAATGATGAAAACCGGCTCCAGCGCTTATTGGACAAGCGCAAGCAGCTATCAATATAGAAGCAACCATGGCCCTGCCCATTGACTCCACCACCATCACCCACGGCATCCAGCTCGCGGTGGCGCCGGTGTTTTTGCTCACCGCCGTCTCCGGCATGATCGGCGCGGTGGCCGGGCGGCTGGCCCGCATCATCGACCGCGCCCGCCAGGTGGAAGACCGGGCCCGCGCCAGCAGCGACGCGGAGTTTCTGGCCCGCGCCTACGCCGAGCTGGCCGAGCTGCGCACGCGCGGGCAACTCGCCAACGGCTGCATCGGGCTGCTCACCTTCTGCGCCTTTCTCATCGGCACCACCATCATCCTGCTGTTCCTGGGCGAAACCACCGACTTCCAGGCCAGCCGCCTGGCCGTGTTCGGCTTTCTGGCGGGGGTGGCCTCGTTCCTGCTGGCGCTGGTGTGCTTCCTGGCCGAGACGCTGATCGCCACGCGCCTGCTCAACTTCCACATGCTGGAGCACGGCAGGCGGTGATGCATAAAAAGTCCCTGGCCGACCTGGGCGGCCTCGTCTATTCCACCGAATCGGGCCGCATGTGCCCCGGCTGCCGCCAGCCCGTGGCGCAGTGCATGTGTCGGCAGAACGCCAAGGCCCAGCCCACGGGCGACGGCACCGTGCGCGTGTCGCGCGAGACCAAGGGCCGCGGCGGCAAGGCCGTCACGCTGGTCAAGGGCGTGCTGGCCAACGAGGCCGCGCTGGTGCAGCTGGGCAAGCAGCTCAAGGCCGCCTGCGGCAGCGGCGGCACCGTGAAGGACGGCGTGATCGAGGTGCAGGGCGACCACGTGGAGCGCGTGATGGCCGCGCTGCAAAAACTCGGCCACCGGGTTGTGCGCGCGGGTGGCTAGGGCCGTCCCGCAGTCGCTGAAATATCAGCCAAATCGGCCTCCAGTGCTTGATGGACAAGCGCCAGCAGCTATCAAGAACGTAGCACTTCGAGCAAGCGGTCCAAGCCGCCCTGGTTGATTGCCACCTGGGCCTGCGCGCGCACGGCGGGCTTGGCGTGGTAGGCCACCGACAGGCCCGCGACGCCCATCATGGGCAGGTCGTTGGCGCCGTCACCCACGGCGATGGCCTGCTCCGGGCGGATGCCCATCAGCGAGGCCACCTCCAGCAGCGTGCGGCGCTTCTCCGCGCCGTCGCAGATGTCGCCCCAGGGCTGGTCCACCATGCGGCCCGTCAGCACGCCGCCCTCGACCTCCAGCACGTTCGAGCGCGTGAAGTCGATGGAGAGGGCCGCCTTCACCCGGTCGGAGAAGAAGGTGAACCCGCCCGATACCAGCAGCGTGACCAGCCCCGCCGCCTTGGCCGCCGCCACCAGCTCCTTGGCGCCGGGGTTCAGGCGCAGGCGCTCGCTGAACACCTGCTCCATGTGCCGCACCGTCACGCCGCGCAGCAGCGCCACGCGCTGGCGCAGGCTCTCCTTGTAGTCGGTGATCACGCCCTGCATGGCGGCCTCGGTAATCGCCGCCACCTCGGCCTTGCGGCCCGCCGCGTCGGCGATTTCATCGACACACTCGATGTTGATGAGCGTGGAATCCATGTCGAAGGCGATGAGCTTGTAGTCGGCAAGCCGCAGCGGGGGCGTGATGCCCTGGACGACGAGGCCGGGGGCGAATTCGGTGGCGTGTTGCATGGCAGAGGCAAGAAAAGGAATGTGAAACCGGATTGTCAGGCCGCCAGCGGCTGCCCCAGGCTGCGCAGCAGGTCGCGCACCATCTGGGCGCGGGCCGAAGCCTCGGGCAGTTCGCGCTCGATGCGCAACTTCTCGTTACCCGCCAGCTTGATGTGCTTGTTCTTCTGGATCAGCCCGATGATCGCCATCGGGTCCACGGGCGGCTGGGGCCGGAAGGTGATGGTGATGACGCCGGGCGCGGCGTCCACCTTCTGCACGCCGTAGGGCTGGCTCAGCACGCGCAGGCGGTGTACGTCGATGAGGGTCTGCGCCTGCGGCGGCAGCTTGCCGAAGCGGTCCACGATTTCTTCGAGCAGCGCGTCGATCTGGTCGGTGGTCTTGGCGGTGGCGAGCTTCTTGTAGAACGACAGGCGCAGGTGTACGTCGCCGCAGTAGTCGTCGGGCAGCAGGGCGGGGGCGTGCAGGTTGATGTCGGTGGTGACGGACAGGGGCGCCAGCAGGTCGGGCTCCTTGCCCGCCTTCAGCGACTTCACGGCCTCGGCCAGCATCTCGTTGTAGAGCTGGAAGCCCACCTCCAGCATGTTGCCGCTCTGGTTCTCGCCCAGCACCTCGCCCGCGCCGCGGATCTCCAGGTCGTGCATGGCCAGGTAGAAGCCGCTGCCCAGCTCCTCCATCTGCTGGATGGCGTCCAGCCGCTGTGCGGCCTGCTTGGTCAGGCCGTCCACGTCGGGCACCATCAGGTACGCATACGCCTGGTGGTGGGATCGTCCCACGCGGCCGCGCAACTGGTGCAACTGCGCCAGGCCGAACTTGTCGGCGCGGCTGATGACGATGGTGTTGGCCGTGGGCACGTCGATGCCGGTCTCGATGATGGTCGAGCACAGCAGGATGTTGTAGCGCTGCGCCACGAAGTCGCGCATCACGCGCTCCAGTTCGCGCTCGGGCATCTGGCCGTGGGCGACGGCGATGCGGGCCTCGGGCAATATCTCTTCGAGCTTCTGGCGGCGGTTCTCGATGGTCTCGACCTCGTTGTGCAGGAAGTAGCACTGGCCGCCGCGCTTGAGTTCACGCAGCACCGCCTCGCGGATCACGCCCGTGCCCTCGTTGCGCACGAAGGTCTTGATTGCCAGGCGGCGCTGCGGCGCGGTCGCTATCACGCTCAGGTCGCGCAGCCCTTCCAGCGCCATGCCCAGCGTGCGCGGGATGGGCGTCGCCGTGAGGGTGAGCACGTCCACCTCGGCGCGCAGGGCCTTCATCTGCTCCTTGTGGCGCACGCCGAAGCGGTGCTCCTCGTCGATGATGAGCAGGCCCAGGTTGTGGAACTTGGTGGATTCGGACAGCAGCTTGTGCGTGCCGACCACGATGTCCACCGTGCCGTCGCCAATGCCCTGGATGGCTGCCGTGATCTCCTTGCCGGAGCGGAAGCGCGACACCTCGGCCACCTTCACCGGCCATTTGCTGAAGCGGTCCACCAGCGTCTGGTAGTGCTGCTCGGCCAAGAGCGTGGTGGGCGCGAGAAAGGCCACCTGCCTGCTGCCCGTCACCGCCACGAAGGCGGCGCGCAGGGCCACTTCGGTCTTGCCGAAGCCCACGTCGCCGCACACGAGGCGATCCATGGGGCGCGGCGAGATCATGTCCTGGATGACGGCGTGGATGGCGGCCTTCTGGTCGGCCGTTTCCTCGAAGCCGAAGTCGTTGGCGAAGGTTTCGTAGTCCTGCGGCGAGTAGCGGAAGGCGTGCCCCTCGCGCGCGGCGCGGCGGGCGTAGATGTTCAGCAGCTCGGCCGCGCTGTCGCGCACCTGGCTTGCCGCCTTGCGCTTGGCCTTTTCCCACTGGCCGCTGCCCAGCTTGTGCAGCGGGGCCTCGTCGGCGGAGACGCCGGTGTAGCGGCTGATGAGCTGCAACTGGCTCACGGGCACGTAGAGCACGGCCTTGTCGGCGTATTCCAGGTGCAAAAACTCCTGCATCGCGGGCGTGCCGTCGGGGTTCTTGTTGCCCACGTCCATGTGGACCAGGCCCCGGTAGCGGCCAATGCCGTGGGCGCTGTGGACCACGGGGTCGCCCACGTTGAGTTCCGACAGGTCCTTGATGAGCGCTTCCACGTCGCTCACCTGCTCCTGCTTCTTGCGGCGGCGCGTGGTGGGGCCTGCGGCGAAGAGTTCGGTCTCGGTGACGAAGTCGATGCCCTCTTCGATCCAGCCAAAGCCGACCGTCAGGCCCGCAGTGGCGATGCCGACCTTCTCGTCCGTGCTGCCCTGGAACTCGGCCAGCGAATCGAACGCGGGCGGGTTGAGCTGCGAGGCGCGCAGAAAGTCCAGCAGGCTCTCGCGCCGCCCGTCGCTCTCGGCCAGCAGCAGCACGCGGTGCCGGGTGTTGCGGATGTGCGCGTGCAGGCGGGCCAGCGGGTCGTCTGCGCCGCGCACCACCGACAGGTCGCCGAGCTTCTGGAAGTGCGGGTTGTCATCCACGTCGTGTACGCCGGGGCGCAGCGACAGTTGGGCGTGCTCGTTGGCGCGCGTGTAGAACTGGTCGGGCGAGAGGAACAGCGACTCGGGCGGCAGGGCAGGGCGCTCAGGGTCGCCGTGTACCAGACGGAAGCGCTCGCGCGTGTCCTGCCAGAAGCGCTGGAAGGCCGGTTCCAGGTCGCCGTGCAGCACCACGGTGGCGTCACCGCCCAGGTAGTCGAACACCGTGGCCGTGTCGTCGAAGAACAGCGGCAGGTAGTACTCGATGCCCGCCGTCGCTATCGCCTGCCCCATGTCCTTGTAGATGCGGCTCTTGGTCGGGTCGCCTTCCAGCATCTCGCGCCAGCGGCTCCTGAATTTGGCGCGCGCGTCGTCGTCCATGGGGAACTCGCGGCCCGGCAGCAATCGCACCTCGGGCACGGGGTACAGGCTGCGCTGGCTGTCGGGGTCGAAGGTGCGGATGCTGTCGATCTCGTCGTCGAACAAATCCACCCGGTAGGGCACGGGCGAGCCCATGGGGAACAGGTCGATCAGCCCGCCGCGCACCGCGTATTCGCCGGGGCTGACCACCTGCGAGACGTGGCTGTAGCCCGCCAGCGTGAGCTGGGCCTTGAACTTGGCTTCATGGAGCTTCTGCTTCGTCTTGAAGTGGAAGGTGTAGCCCGCCAGGAAGGACGGCGGCGCCAGCCGGTACAGCGCCGTGGTGGCGGGCACCAGCACCACGTCGGCCTCGCCCTGGCTGATGCGCCACAGCGTGGCCAGCCGCTCGCTGATGAGGTCCTGGTGCGGCGAGAAGGTGTCGTAGGGCAGCGTCTCCCAGTCGGGGAACAGCGCGCAGCGCAGGCCGGGCGCGAAGAAGGCCATCTCGTCGATGAGCCGCTGCGCGTCGGTGGCGTCGGCCGTGACGATGGCGGTCACGCGGCGCGCGGCCTTCTGCTGCTGCCCCAGGCGGGCGAGCAGCAGGGCGTCGGCGCTGCCGACGGGGCGGGGCAGGGTGAAGCGTTTTCCGGGGGAGAGCTTGGGCAGTTCCATGCGCGGGGCGGGATCGGGCGATCCGGGGGGCAATCGTCGATTTTAGAATGCGTGCATATGACCGGCCCGCTGCTGCACCCCTTGCCCGCGCCCCTGTCGGCCCAGGGCCGCTTCTGGGCGCTGCTGCCCTGCGCGGGCACGGGCTCGCGCGCGGTGGCGCAGCCATCGCCGTCGCCGCTGCCCAAGCAATACCAAATGGTCGCAGGGCGGCCCATGGTGCTGCACACACTGGCCGCGTTCGCAGGCGTGGGCCGCCTGCTGGGTACGCTGGTGGCGGTGGCGCCGGGCGACCGATTTCTGGACGCCTACGCCCTGCCCACGTTCTTCACCGTGGAATGCGGCGGCCCCACGCGGGCCGACACGGTGCTGGGCGGCCTCCGGGCGCTGCTGGCGCGGGGCGCAGAGGCCATGGACTGGGTTCTGGTACACGACGCGGCGCGCTGCCTCGTCACCACCGCGCAGATCGACGCGCTCATCGACCACTGCGCCAGCGACGGCGTGGGCGGGCTGCTGGCGCACAAGCTGGCCGACACGCTCAAGACCTCCATCGACGGGCCGGGCGGTGTGCGCGTGGCGTCCACCGTGGACCGCAGCGACAAGTGGCTGGCGCAGACGCCGCAGATGTTCCGCATCGCGCCACTGATGAATGCGATGGAGAAAGTGGGCTCCAACGTGACCGACGAGGCCAGCGCCATGGAAGCCATGGGCCTGCACCCGCGCCTGGTGCCCGGCGGCGCGCAGAACTTCAAGGTGACCTATCCGGACGACTTTGCCCTGGCGACCGCCGTGCTGGCCCAGCGCGGTCACGGCAGCACGCTGGAGCGCTTTGGCGGTGCGGGCAACGACAGCAGGACGACGACAACATGAATTTCAGGATTGGCGAAGGCTGGGACGTGCATGCGCTGGTGCCCGGCCGCCCGCTGGTGATCGGCGGCGTGACCATCGCCCACCCCATGGGCCTGCTGGGCCATTCGGATGCCGACGTGCTGCTGCACGCCATCACCGACGCGCTGCTGGGCGCGGCGGGGCTGGGCGACATCGGCAGCCATTTCCCCGACACCGATGCCGCCTTCCGCGGCGCCGATTCGGGCGTGCTGCTGGCCGAGGCGGCGCGCCGCGTGCGCGCGGCGGGCTACGCAGTGGGCAACATCGACAGCACCGTGGTCGCGCAGGCCCCGCGCCTGGCGCGGCACATACCGGCCATGCGCGCCGCCATCGCGCAGGCCGTGGGCATTGCCGAAGGTCAGGTCAACGTCAAGGCCAAGACGGCCGAGCGCCTGGGCCCCGTGGGGCAGGGGCTGGCAATGGAGGCGCGGGCCGTGGCGCTGATCCACGCCGTGTAGGCGCGGCTCGTTCAGGCCAACTGCTTGTCGTCTTGCGCCGGGCGCGGGGGCAATTGGCGCTTGATGGACGGGCGCTGCAGGCGCTGCTTGGGGTCCTCGCCCTCGGGCAGGTCCGACGCGCGCTGCAGCTGCAGGTGCGCCACCAGCCCGCCCGTGCTGGAGTTTGACAGCGCGAACACCCCGCCCATGCGCTGCACGGTCTTGTCCACGATGGACAGCCCCAGTCCCGCGCCAGCGGCTGCCGTGCGGGCCGAGTCGCCCCGGAAGAACGGCTTGGTCAGGTTGCCGAGCTGCTCGGGCGGCACGCCGGGGCCGTGGTCGCGCAGCTTGACCAGCACCCATTTCTCGCGGCACTTGGCGGCAATGTCCACGCGGGCCATGCCCGTGTCCTCGGCCTTGCCGTAGCGCCGGGCGTTCTCCAGCAGGTTGGAGATCACGCGCGCCAGCTCCACTTCGTCGGCCATCACGTTGATGTCCTCGGGCACGGACATGGTGATCTGCAGCTCCCGGTGGTCCTGCACGGCATAGACGCAGGACGACATCACCGCGTGCAGGTTCACGGGCGTGAGCGTCACGTGGTCGGGCCGCGCGTAGTCCAGGAACTTGTCGATGGTGGCGTCGAGCTGCACGATGTCGGCCACCATGTGCTCGCGCGCCACCTCGTCGTTCACGCTCATCTCGGTTTCGAGCCGCAGCCGCGCCAGCGGCGTGCGCAGGTCGTGCGATATGCCTGCGATCATCACCGCGCGGTCCTGCTCCAGCTTGGCGAGCTTTTGCGCCATGCGGTTGAAGCCGATGTTGACCTCGCGTATCTCGCTGGTCACGGCCTCTTCGTCGAGGTGGCTGGCGGCGAAGTCGCCGTCCTTCACCCGGTTGGCGGCGTAGGAGAGCTGCTTGAGCGGCCGGTTGATGAGCCGTGCGATCACCGCCGCGCCCGCCAGCGACAGGGCGCCTGCGGTAATGAGCCAGATCAGCCAGGTGCGGCCCCCGGCGGGGCTGAAGCGCGCGCGGTCCATCAGCAGCCAGTTGGGGTCGCCGTTGATGGTGAAGCCCACCCACAGGCCCTTCTCGCCGTTCACGCTCTGGGCGACGATGGTGCCGGGGCCCAGGCGCTGGGTCAGCTCGTCGGCCAGGCGGTTGCCCAGGGCTGTGGTGCCGCCCAGCAGCTCGAAGCTGTCCTTGGGCTCGCGCGGCAGGATGCGCACACCCTCCTGGTCGGCCATGGTCTTGATGAGCGACACGCGGGCGATGGCGTCGGAATGCACCAGCGCCGCGCGGCTGAGGTTGACGAGCGAGGCGATCTGCTGCGCCGTCTGCAGCGTGCGCGGCTCGAACTCCAGCGCCCGCAGCGTCTGCAGCCACGCCAGGATCGAGCCCACCAGCAGCAGCGCCAGCAAAAAGAACGTGCGCCAGAACAGGTTGAGCCCGACGCGCGCGCGCTGCTCGCGCGCCTGGCGCAGCGATTCGAGCGGTGCGGGGCTGGTGGCGTCGGGCGGCGGAACGGACATGCTGTGCCAGCTACCCACGGCGCACGAAACTGGCGCGGCCAATACCAGCCGCACAGCGGTTACTCAGGGGGTTGTGCCTCATGACGTGCCGTCCGGCACGAAGACGTAGCCCACGCCCCACACGGTCTGGATGTAGCGGGGGGCGGCGGCATCCACCTCGACCAGCTTGCGCAGGCGCGACACCTGCACGTCCAGGCTGCGGTCGAAGGGCTCGAACTCGCGGCCGCGCGCCAGCAGCGCCAGCTTCTCGCGCGACAGCGGCTGGCGCGGGTGGCGCACCAGGGCCTTCAGCATGGCGAACTCGCCGGTGGTCAGCGGCAGCTCCTCGCCGTTCTTCTGCAGCGCGCGCGTGCCCAGGTCGAAGGTGAAGGGGCCGAAGGTGACGACCTCGTTGTCGCCCGAGGGCGCGCCAGGCGCCTCTTGCGCGGGGCGGCGGCGCAGCACGGCGTGGATGCGCGCGAGCAGCTCGCGCGGGTTGAACGGCTTGCCCAGGTAGTCGTCGGCGCCCACCTCCAGGCCCACGATGCGGTCCACGTCCTCGCCCTTGGCGGTGAGCATGATGATGGGCGTGCGGTCGTTGGCGGCGCGCAGGCGGCGGCAGATGGACAGGCCGTCCTCGCCGGGCATCATCAGGTCGAGCACGATGATGTCCACCGTCTCGCGCAGCAGCAGCCGGTTGAGCGCCTTGCCGTCCTCGGCGACCATGACTTCGAAGCCTTCCTGCGTGAGGTAGCGGCGCAGCAGGTCGCGGATGCGCGCGTCGTCGTCCACCACGATGACTTTGTCGGTGCGAATGGGGGGTGTTGTGGCCATGTAGATCAATCCAAGGTCCAATTTGTAACAGAGCCGATTCTGACCAGTTGAAGCGCCGAAGTTCGGGTTTTGCGACCGGGTTTGACCAACTGTTACAACAATTGCCGAGCTTCGCACGTGCGGCCCATGCGCTTCACGCAGGGGGGCGGGCCCTGCGGTTATGGTGTGGCCCGGCGCAACCTCCAGGGACTCTCAAGCCATGAAGAAAGCTATGAAATTGATAGCTGCCAGTGCTTTATTGGTAAGCGCTGGAGCCGTTTTTTCTCAAAACAACGTGCCCGTTGGCGAACCACGCAACGTGGTGCAGTTGTCGGCCACGGGCACGGTCGAGGTGCAGCAGGACCTGCTGGTGCTGAGCCTCACCACCACCAAGGAAGGGGCCGACGCCGCCGCCGTGCAGGCGCAGCTCAAGCAGGCGCTGGACGCCGCGCTGCAGGAGGCCAAGCGCAACGCGCAGCCGGGCCAGCTGGACGTGCGCACCGGCCCTTTCGGCCTGTACCCGCGCTACGGCAAGGACGGCAAGATCAGCGGCTGGCAGGGCCGCGCCGAGCTGGTGCTGGAGGGCCGCGACTTCGCGCGCATCACCGGTACGGCGGGCAGGATCCAGACGCTGGCGATCAGCAGCGTGGCGTTCGGCCTCTCGCGCGAGGCCCGCGCCAAGGTCGAAGGCGAGGCCCAGACCCAGGCCATCGAACAGTTCAAGGCCCGTGCGGCGGAGCTTGCCAAGGGCTTCGGCTTCAGCAACTACAGCCTGCGTGAAGTGGCGGTCAACAGCAACGAAGTGCTGCCCGGCCCCCGCCCGCGCATGATGGCGATGGAAGCCAAGTCGGCGTCGTTCTCCGATGCGCCCGTGCCGGTGGAAGCGGGCAAGGCGCAGGTCGTGGTCAACGTGTCCGGCTCGGTGCAGATGCGCTAAGGAACAGGATCACTCCCCTGAGCCGCTACGCGGCTTCCCCCCGCTCTCGCATTGCTGCGCAATGCGGGCAGGGGGACGACGCCGGTGGCCTGGCAAAGCCAGCTCCACGGCGTCCGCTGGCCTGGGCCGCGCTGACTTCATGGCGCAAGGGTCTAGACCGAGCGATATGGATGATGAGGGAAATTGGCCGCTAGCGCTTGTCCATCAAGCGCGAGCAGCTATCAAAACAGTAGTTACTGTGCAGCCCAGCCGCCGTCCATGTTCCAGGCGGCGCCGCGCACGTTGTTGGCGGCGGGGGAGCAGAAGAACACGGCCAGTTCGCCCAGTTCTTCGGGCGTGGTGAACTGCATGGACGGCTCTTTCTCGCCCAGCAGCAGCTTCTTGGCTTCCTCGTTCGACAGGCCCAGCGCGGCGGCCTTGGCGTCCACCTGCTTTTGCACCAGCGGCGTCAGCACCCAGCCGGGGCAGATGGCGTTGCAGGTCACGCCCGTGGTGGCGGTCTCCAGCGCCGTCACCTTGGTCAGCCCCACGAGGCCGTGCTTGGCGGCCACGTAGGCGGCTTTCTGCGCCGAGGCCACGAGGCCGTGTACCGAGGCCACGTTGATGATGCGGCCCCAGTGGGCGGCCTTCATGGCGGGCAGGGCCAGGCGCGAGGTGTGGAAGGCGCTGCTGAGGTTGATGGCGATCACCGCGTCCCAGCGCTCAATGGGGAAGTCTTCCACGTTGGCCACGTGCTGGATGCCTGCGTTGTTCACCAGGATGTCCACCCGACCGAACTGCGAGGCGCTGTACTTCATCATGTCCTCGATGTCGGCCACGCGGCTCATGTCGGCGCCGTGGTAGGCCACCTGCGCGCCCGCCGCGCTGCCCGCCGCCAGCACCTCGGCACGGGGCGCGTCCACGTCGCCGAAGCCGTTGAGCACGATGTTGGCGCCCTGGCGGGCCAGGGCCTTGGCTATCCCCAGGCCGATGCCGCTGGTGGAGCCGGTGACGAGGGCGGTTTTACCTTTCAGCATAGGAGTCTCTCCGATATGAATTACGATGCAACGCAGCCATTATCCAGCGCTGCTACAGGCTCCCGCACCCATGATTGAACCTACGCTGAACTACGTATCCTGCCCCGGCGCCGCCGCATCGGGCAGCCCCACGCACCGCATGGCGTACTGGGAGTGGAACGCCACCGGCAACCCCGCGCATCCGCATGTGATCGTCTGCGTGCATGGCCTCTCGCGCCAGGGGCGCGACTTCGACACGCTGGCCCGCGCGCTGGCCCCGCACGCCCGCGTCATTTGCCCCGACGTGGCGGGGCGCGGCCAGAGCGACTGGCTGGCCGACCCCGCGCTGTACCAGATCCCGCAATACGCTGCCGACATGCTGGCCATGCTCGCGCAACTGCACCAGCAGGCGCCCATCACGACGCTCGATTGGGTGGGCACCAGCATGGGCGGCCTGATCGGCATGGCGGTCGCGGGGCAGCCCGGCCTGCCGCTGCCCGTGCCGGTGCGGCGGCTGGTGCTCAACGACGTGGGCCCGGTCATCCAGTGGCAGGCGCTGCAGCGCATCGGCCAGTACCTGGGCCGCCTTGCGCGCTACGACACCGTGCAGCAGGCGGCCGACGCCATGTGGGCCATCTCCTCCAGCTTTGGCCCGCACACGCCCGAGGAGTGGCTGGCGCTGTCGCGCCCCATGGTCAAGGCATTGCCCGATGGCGGCTTCACGCTGCACTATGACCCGGCCATCGCCGTGCCTTTTCGCGCGGTGACGCAAGAGGCTGCTGCGGAAGGCGAGGCCGCGCTGTGGCAGTCGTACGACCACATCGCGGCCAGCACCCTGCTGCTGCGCGGGGCGGAGTCGGACCTGCTGTCGCCCGAGACCGCGCAGGCCATGGCACAGCGCGGGCCGCGCGCGCGCGTGGTGGAGTTTGCAGGCGTGGGCCACGCGCCCACGCTGGTGGCGCCGGGCCAGGTGGCCGCCGTCACGGAGTTCCTGCTCGGATGAAGACCCAGCCCCAGGCCGGTGCCGTCCCACAGCTCATCGCCGCCACCGCGCAGACGCTGCCCGAGCAGGTGAACGCGCTGGCGCGCGCCCGCGCCTTCGCCGAGCCGCTGATCTCCGCCGAGACGCTGGACTCGGGCGAGAACACGCTGGCCCACGCCGACGCCGTGGCCGCCATCCTGAAGGGCATCGGCGGCTCGGAAGCCATGCAGGCGGCCAGCTACCTGGTACACGCCTGCGTCCACCTGAACAAGCCCGAGGAAGTCATCGCCAAGGGCTTTGGCGAGAACTTTGCCGCGCTGGCGGTGGAGACCACCAAGCTCATGCGCGTGCAGCAGCAGGCCCGCGACGCGCAGCAGGTGGAAGACCCCGCCGTGCAGACCGAAAACGTGCGCAAGATGCTGCTGGCCTTCTCGCGCGACCTGCGCGTGGTCATGCTGCGCCTGGCCTCGCGCCTGCAGACGCTGCGCTACCTGGCCGCCGCCAAGCGCCCCGTGCCGCCCAGCCTGGCGCGCGAGTCGCTGCAGGTGTTCGCGCCGCTGGCCAACCGCCTGGGCATCTGGCAGATCAAGTGGGAGCTGGAAGACCTGTCCTTCCGCTTTCTGGAGCCCGACACGTACAAGGAAGTGGCCCGCCTGCTCGACGAGAAGCGCGGCGAGCGCGAGGTGTACATGCAGCACCTGCGCGAGCGGGTGGAGGCCGAGCTGCGCGCGCGCAGCATCAGCGCCAGCGTGCAGGGCAGGCCCAAGCACATCTACAGCATCGTCAAGAAGATGCGCGGCAAGTCGCTCAACTTCGACCAGGTGTTCGACATCCGCGCGCTGCGTGTGGTCGTGCCCTCGGTGAAGGACTGCTATGCCGCCCTGAGCTGGGTACACGAGCAGTTCAAGCCCATCGTCGAGGAGTTCGACGACTACATCGCCCGTCCCAAGCCCAACGGCTACCAGTCGCTGCACACCATCGTGCGCGACGACGCGGGCCGCCCCATCGAGATCCAGATCCGCACCCAGGCCATGCACGAGCACGCCGAGCACGGCGTGGCCGCGCATTGGGTCTATAAGGAGGCGGGCACCAAGGGCTATGCGGGCGTGGCCGCCACCGGCGAGTACGACGCCAAGATCGCCGTGCTGCGCCAGTTGCTGGCCTGGGAGCGCGACCTGTCGGGAGCCGTGCCCAACCGGGGGCTGTTCGAGGACCGCATCTACGTGCTCACACCCGACGCTGCGGTGGTGGAGCTGCCCCAGGGCGCCACGCCGGTGGACTTCGCCTACGCCGTACACACCAGCGTGGGCCACCGCTGCCGGGGCGCGCGGGTCGATGGCGCCATGGTGCCGTTGAACACACCGCTGCAGAACGGCCAGACGGTGGAGATCACCACCGCCAAGGAAGGCCGCCCCTCGCGCGACTGGCTCAATGCCGAGCTGGGCTACCTCACCAGCCCCCGCGCCAAGGCCAAGGTGCGCGCCTGGTTCAACGCCCAGGCCACGCACGAGACCGTCTCGCGCGGGCGCGAGGCGGTGGAGAAGCTGCTGCAGCGCGAGGGCAAGACGGCGGTCAAGCTCGACGACCTGGCCGTGCAGCTGGGCTTCAAGTCGGCCGACGCGCTGTTCGAGGTGGTGGGCAAGGACGAATACTCGCTGCGCAACATCGAGACCGTACTGCGCCCGCCCGAGCCGCAGCCCGAGTCCCAGGACTTCGTGCCGCTCAAGAAGACCCGCGCGGGTGATGCGGCCCCCAAGGGCGGCGTGCTGGTGGTGGGCATCGACTCGCTGCTGACCCAGCTCGCCAAGTGCTGCAAGCCCGCGCCGCCGGACGCCATTTGCGGTTTCGTCACGCGCGGCAAGGGCGTGAGCGTTCACCGCGCCGACTGCAGCAACTTCCGCGAAATGGCCGCGCGCAACGCCGAGCGCGTGATCGACGTGGAGTGGGGCGCGCCCAAGGCATCGGTCGCCACCGCCGCCGTCTATCCCGTGGACGTGGCCGTGGAAGCCGCCGACCGCCAGGGCCTGCTGCGCGACATCTCCGAAGTCTTCGCGCGCGAGAAAACCAACGTGATCGGCGTGCAGACCCAGTCCGTCAAGGGCACGGCCTGGATGACCTTCACCGTGGAAGTCGCCGACTCGGGCCGCTTGAACAAGGTGCTGGGCATCGTCGCCGGGGTGTCGGGCGTGCGCTCTGCAAGGCGGCGCTGAAAAATGGGCTATAATCGCAGACTCGAACAAACACAGGCGCGTAGCTCAGCTGGTTAGAGCACCACCTTGACATGGTGGGGGTCGTTGGTTCGAGTCCAATCGCGCCTACCAATTCTCCATTCCGAGGAAACCAGCCTCGGAAGCCCACGGAGATGAATGGAAGATCACCCGGCCTTGAGCCGGGTTTCTTTTTCCCCTTGCGCTTGCAAAACCGGCGGTGCGGACCGCTGGTAAAATCGCCAGGCGCCCTGTGGGAGGTTTCCCCGGGGCGCTTCGTTTCGGCAGGTGCTCGCCTCGGCGAGTGAAACGGGAACAAGGTACGGTCTGTTCGACCCATGCCTTGGCTGCCCCCGCAACGGTATGCAGGAAAACATCCCACGCAGGCGCTGTACGCGTTTGCTGCCACTGGGCAGGTAGCGGCATTTGATCCTCGAATGCCATGCGCCGCCCGGGAAGGCGGGATGCGGGTTCGTTCACCGAACCGCCTGCGAGCCCGGAGACCGGCCCGCCGACATTCAGGGTGCATCCATGTGGGGTGATGCGCCCGCTTTCTTCAACTGTCTGCGGGGTGCGGATGGCGATCTCCCGGTTCCGGTTTCCGGTGCGTGCGCGTGGCCATCGCTTCAGGCAGTTGTTGTCCTGGAGTGCGACTTCATGCAAAAAAGCCTTTGTTTTCTTCCTTCTTCTTCCCTGCGGCGCACGGCATTGAGCCTGCTGCTGTGCCCGGCTGCGGTTCTGGCGCAGCAGGCTCTGCCCGAGGTGGTGGTAACCGACACCGCCGCCCCGCCGCTCGATACCGCGCGCCGCGCCGCCACGGGCACGCGGCTGAACGTGCCGGTGCTGGACCTGCCTGCCAGCGTCAGCGGCGTCTCGGCCGAGCAGATCGACGAGCGTGCCGACCGCGGCGCGGTCGAGGCCGTGACCCGCACAGTCGGGCTGGCGGCGGCGGGCAATCCCGGCAATGGCGGGCTGTCGTACTCCAGCCGGGGCTTCTACGGCGTCAACTCGGTGGGCGTGGCCGAGGATGGCATCACGCTCGGCGTCGGCTCGGGCACCATCAACTACCCGGCGGACACCTGGGGCTACGAGCGCTTCGAAGTGCTGCGCGGCCCGGCCTCGCTGATGTACGGCAGCGGCACCATGGGCGCCACGGTCAACGCCATCCGCAAGCAGCCCAGCCGCGAGCGCTCGACAGAGGTCATGCTTTCGGGCGGCAGCCATGGCACGGCGCGCCTGGGCCTGGGCACCACCGGCGCGATCAGCGACACGCTGACCTACCGCGTGGACGCCTACGGCGCGCGCACCGGCAGCGACCGGGGCTTCGACAACAGCAAGGGCGGCAAGCTGATGAGCGCGCTGCGCTGGCAGCCGCGCGGCGATTTCACGCTGGACGTGACGGCGGACATCAGCAGCCAGGCGCCCTCGCGCTACTACGGCACGCCGGTCGTCAATGGCCGCCTGGCGCGCGAACTGATCGGCATCGGCTACAACACCGAGGACAGCGACATCCACTACCGCGACCGCCGCTTCAAGGCCAAGGCCACGTGGCAGATCAACGACGCGCTGACCCTGCGCGACGAGCTGTACCACTTCAGCGCCGACCGGCACTGGAAGAACATCGAAGCCCTGAGCTACGACTCCGCAGCGGGCACGGTGACGCGCTCGGACTACCTGGAGATCGGCCACGCGCTGCAGCAGAACGGCAACCGCATGGCGCTGGACTGGAAGGCGGGCGCGCACCAGGTGGCGCTGGGCTGGGATGCATCGCAGGCCAACTTCGGCACCGCCAGCAATTCGCCCTACACGGGCAGCTCCACCGTGTCGGCCCTCAACCCCGTGGCGGGCACCTGGATCAGCCCCGACCCCTACCTGCCGCGCATGGGCGCGACGATGCAGCAGAAGGCGCTGTACGTGGAGGATGCCTGGAAGCTCAACGACCAGTGGCTGCTGATGGGCGGCATCCGCCGCGACTGGTACGACTTCTCGCGCCGCGATTTGATCGCCAGCACGGGCTTCGACAAGGACTTGAGCGGCACATCGTGGCGCCTGGGCGCGACGTACAAGATCACGCCGCTGTCCAGCGTCTATGCGCAGATGACCACCGGGCACGACCCCGTCACCAGCCTGCTGTCCATCGCGGCGTCGCAGACCGGCTTCACCCTCAGCGAGGGCCGCCAGCAGGAGATCGGCTTCAAGCAGCAACTGGCCGATGGCCGTGGCGAGTGGACGGCGGCGCTGTTCCACATCGCCAAGGACGACATCATCACGCGCGACCCGAACAATGCGGCTCTGTCCATCCAGGGCGGCAAGCAGTCCTCGCGCGGGCTGGAGCTGGCGGGCGCGTACAGCCTGAGCCGTGCGCTCCGCCTGGAGGCCAATGCCGCCTACACGAAGGCCCGGTTCGACGAGCTGATCGAGGCGGGCGGCGCCAACCGCGCGGGCAACCGCCCGGCCAACGTGCCCAAGGTGACGGCCAACCTGTGGGGGCATTACCGCGTGCAGGACTGGCGCGCGTCGCTGGGCCTGCGCTACGTGGGCGACCGCTTTGGCGACAACGCCAACAGCGCCGCCAAGCACATGCCCGGCTACACCGTGTTCGACGCCGTGGTGAGCTGGAACCTCAACCCCCAGACCACACTGAGCCTGATCGGCCGCAACCTGACGAACCGCGTCTATGCCACCGCCACCTACAACAGCCAGTGGGTGCTGGGTGGCAGCCGCAGCCTGGAGCTGATGGCGCAGATGCGCTTCTAAGCCATGCAGCGCGCATCCCTCGCGCTGCTGGCCGCGCTGTGTGTGCTGCCTTGTGCGGCGCGTGACGTGACGGTCAACGTCTGCGGCCAGCCGCAGACCTACACGCGCGTGCCGCAGCGCGCGGTCACGCACGACGTGAACATCACCGAGATGTTCCTGTTCCTGGGTCTGGCGGACCGGCTGGCGGGATATTCGGGCATTTATGCGAGCAAGGAAATCAGCCCGCAGCTTGCCCCCGTGCTGGCGCGCGTGCCGAACCTGTCGCAGCAGGGTATGAACCTGGAGAACATCGTCGCCGCCCGCGCCGACTTCGTGTTCGGCGGCTGGAGCTACGGCTTTCGCCCCGGCGGCGTCACGCCCGAGCTGCTCGCGCGCTACGGCATTCCCTCCTATGTGCTGACCGAGTCGTGCGTGCGCGTGCAAACACCCGAACAAAGGCGCGAGCGCGTGGCGCTGGAGGATGCGTTTGCCGACATGGACAACGTGGCGCGCATCTTCGGCGTGCAGCAGCAGGCCGCGCCGCGCATCCAGCAATTGCGCGAGGGCCTCGCCACGCTGCGCAAGGAGATGCGCGGCAACACGCACCAGCCCAAGGTGTTCGTTTTCGACAGCGGCGAGAAAAGCCCCACCACCGTGGGCCGCTACGGCATGCCCCAGGCCATGATGGAAGCGGCGGGCGCGCGCAACATCTTCGACGACATCGCCAGCAACTGGCCCAAGGGCAACTGGGAAGACGTGGTGCTGCGCGACCCGGAGTGGATTGTCATCATCGACTACGGCACGCCCAGCGCGCAGGGTAAGATCGACTTTTTGCTACAGAAAAAAGAGCTGCAGACGGTTGCTGCTATTCGGGAAAAGCGTTTTTTCGTCATGACTTATGCCGAGGCCACGCCCGGCCCGCGCAACGTGGAGACGGCGCAGCGCCTGGCGGCAGCGCTGCATCCTGACCGGCGCATCACCGTCACTCCGGTGCGCTTTAACCCATGAAAACTTCCGCCTGGGCGCTGGTGCTGCTGATCTTGCTGGCGATGGCCGTGCTGGCTGGCGTCACCTGGGGCTCGGCGCAGTTGGATATGGGCCAGGTCTGGGCTGTCATACGGCACCAGCTTTTGCAGCACACGGGGTTGGCATCGGCAGCGCCCGATGCCGTGTTGCCCCACTACCAAATCGTCTGGATGATCCGCCTGCCCCGCGTGCTGATGGCCGCGCTCGTGGGCGCAGGGCTGGCCATCGTCGGCGTGGTGATGCAGGCCATGGTGCGCAACCCGCTGGCCGACCCGTACATGCTGGGCGTGTCCTCGGGCGCCTCGGTGGGGGCGGTGTCGGTGCTGGCCTGGGGCGTGCTGGCGGGCGTGGGGCTGTATGCGATCGCGGCGGGCGCGTTCCTGGGCGCGCTGGCGGCCAGCGTGCTGGTCTATCTGCTGGCGCAGCAGCGCGGGCGCATCCCGTCGGCGCGGCTGATCCTGAGCGGCGTGGCCGTGGGCTACATGTGCACGGGGCTGACCAGCCTGATCATGCTGACCAGCGGCCAGCGTGACCTGGCCAACGCGCTGCTGGGCTGGATCATGGGCAACCTCGCAGGCACGCAATGGCCCGCGCTGGGCCTGCCCGCCGCGCTGTTGCTGCTCGGCACGGCCTGGCTGCTGGCGCAGGCGCGCCAGCTCAATGCGCTGCTGGCGGGCGATGAGACGGCGGCCACGCTGGGCGTGGCGGCCGAGCGGCTGCGGCGGCAATTGTTCGTCGTGGTGTCGCTGCTCACGGGCGTGATGGTGGCGGTCAGCGGCGCCATCGGCTTCGTCGGGCTGGTGATTCCGCACGTCACGCGCATGCTCGTGGGCACCGACCACCGGCGCGTGCTGCCCATCGCGGCGCTGATGGGCGCGGTGTTCCTGGTGCTGGTCGATGGCGCGGCGCGCACCTGGTTCGCGCCGATGGAGATTCCCGTCGGCGTCTTCACCGCCTTCATCGGTGGGCCGTTCTTCATCGCCATGCTGTGGCGCGGCGCCGCGCGGGAGGATCGTTGATGCTGCGCGCGCAAGGACTCAGCTTTGCCGTGGGCGGCAAGACCATCGTGCGCGATGCCGCGCTGCACGTCGACGCGGGCGAATGCGTGGGCCTGATCGGCCCCAACGGCTGCGGCAAATCGACGCTGCTGCGCATGTTGTACCGCCTGCTGCCGCCGCAGCGCGGGCAGGTATGGTTCGAAGCGCAGGACATCTGGCGCATGGACGCGCGCGCATTCGCCCGGCAGGCCGCCGTGCTCGCCCAGGCCAGCGCACCGGCCTTCGACAGCACCGCGCGCGAGGCCGTGATGCTGGGCCGCCTGCCGCACCAGGGCCGCTTCGCGGCCGACAGCGCGCAAGACCAGCGCATCGTCGATGAAAGCCTGGAGCGCGTGGGCGCGGCCGGCCTGGCGGGCCAGAGCATGGCCACGCTCTCGGGCGGCGAGCGCCAGCGCGTGCTGCTGGCGCGGGCGCTGGCGCAGCAGCCGCGCCTGCTGTTCCTCGACGAGCCGACCAACCACCTCGACGTGCGCTACCAGCTCGAACTGATGCGCCTCGTGCGCAGCCTGGGCGTGACCACGCTCGTGGTGCTGCACGAGCTGAACATTGCCGCGCAATTCTGCGACCGGCTGTACCTGATGCAAGCGGGCGCGCTGGCGGCCAGCGGCACGCCGCGCGAGGTGCTCACGCCCGAGGCCATCCACGGCGTGTTTGGCGTGCGCGCCGCCGTCGATGACCACCCGGCCACCGGGCGGCCGCGCATCGCCTACTGGATCGACCATGACGACTGATGACCAACGGACGGCCATTGTGCTGCTAGGGCGCGGCGGCGTTGCCAAATCGACGACGGGCGAACTGACGGAACTGGCCGCGCAGCTTGCCCAGCAATGGCCCGGTGCGCAGGTGCAACCCGCCTTCATTGACCGCTGGCAGCCCGACCTGCCTGCGGCGCTCACCACTTGCGCCGACGCGGGCGCGCAGACCATCGCCATCCTGCCGCTGATGCTGCCCGACGAGGCCGCGCTGCGCCGCTGGCTGCACAAGGTAGCCATGCGCTGGCGCGCGGCGCGGGGCGATGGCTCCCCCAAACTGGTCTTTGCCGAGTCGCTGTCGCACGCCGTGCCGCTGCCCGCGCTGCTGGCCGACGCAGCGCGCCGCACGCTCGCCAGCCAGCCCGACGTGCCCACGCTGGTCGGCGACGACGACTGGCAGAACGGCCCCAAGGGCTGGTCGAGCGTGCCCGAGCACACCCACCATGCGCTGTGGTGTACGGGGCCACGCTGCGCGGCCATCGGTGCGGTAGCGCTGTGGCCCGTGCTCACAGGCACGATCAACGACACGCCCGAATTGAAGAAGCGCGTGCGCCCCTTGCAGACCAGTTGCCAGTACCCGTGCAACCACGGCCCGCTGATGATCGTCTACCCCGAAGGCGTGTGGTACGGCCCGCTCGACGCCGATGGCATCCGCCGCACGCTGGAATGCCATGTGCTGTGCCACGAGGTCGATGCCGCCACGCACGTCCACGGGCCGCAGACCCTGGCCGACGCCTGATTTTTTTACCGGAACCTGACCCATGCAAACCACCAAGATCCCCGCCACCATCGTCACCGGCTTCCTCGGCAGCGGCAAGACCACGCTGATGCGCCACATCCTCGAACAGGCTAAAGGGCTGCGCGTGGCCGTCATCGTCAACGAGTTCGGCGAACTGGGCATCGATGGCGAAATCCTCAAGACCTGCGCCATCGGCTGCAAGGAGGAGGGCGGCGCCGACGCGCCCGAGGGGCAAATCTACGAGCTGGCCAACGGCTGCATGTGCTGCACCGTGCAGGAGGAGTTCTTCCCCGTGATGAAAGCCCTGGCCGAGCGCCGCGATGCGATCGACGTGCTGCTGATCGAGACCAGCGGCCTGGCCCTGCCCAAGCCGCTGGTGCAGGCCTTCCAGTGGCCCGAGATCGCGAGCGTGTTCACCGTGGACTCGGTCGTCACCGTGGTGGACACGCCCGCCGCCGCCGCAGGCCAGTTCGCGCACGACCCGCATGCCGTCGATGCACAGCGCCAGGCCGACCCCAACCTTGACCACGAGGCCGAATTGCACGAGCTGTTTGAAGACCAGCTTTCCGCCGCCGATCTCGTCGTGCTGTCCAAGGCCGATCTGGTCAGCGCGGACGAACTGGCCCAGGTGCGCGCCCTGGTCGCTGAAGAAGTGCCTGCCGCCGTCAAGATGGTCGAGGCCGTGCAGGGCCGCGTGCCCCTGGCCGTGCTGCTGGGCCAGCACCGCGCGGCAGAGGCGCACATCGACGCGCGCCACTCCCACCACGACCACGAAGAAGACCACGACCACGACGCCTTCGATTCGCTGCACATCGACCTGGGCGCCGTGGACAAGGATCGCCTGATGCAGGCGCTGCAAGGCATCGTGCAGCAGCACGCCGTGCTGCGCGTCAAGGGCTTCGCCGCGCTGCCGGGCAAGAAGATGCGCCTGCTGGTGCAGGGCGTGGGGCGGCGCTTCGACGCCTACTTCGACCGCGCCTGGAAGGACGGCGAGCCGCAGGCCACGCGGCTGGTGTTCATCGGCCAGCACCTCGACGCAACAGTGCTGCGCGCAGCGCTGGCAGTTGCAGCGATTTAAGGTCAAATCGGCCTCTAGCGCTTATCCAGCAAGCGCAAGCAGCTATTATTTTTGAAGCATGCACCTACTCAGCACCCGCCCCGGCGGCTTTGTCGAAGACGAGAGCATCGTCACCCGGCTCGACCAGACGCCCGCCGACATGGTGGTGCTCAGCTCCGCCGACACCACGCTGTCGCTGCTGGCCGATGCCTACCGGCTGTGGCAGCAGGCCGAGCCCGATGCGCCCACGCTGCGGCTGGCAAACCTGCTGCACCTGCGCCAGAGCGCGTCGCTCGACCTGTACATCGACGAGGTGCTGCAGCACGCCAGGCTGGTCATCGTCGATCACCTGGGCGCCGAGTCCGCCTGGCCCTACGGCATAGAGCAGTTGCGCAAGCTCGCGCTGCAGCGCGGGCAGCAGCTCGCCATGTTCTCGGGCGACAGCCAGGAGGACGTGGAACTGCTCGCCAAGGGCACGCTGGCCCCCGAGCACAGCCGCGCGCTGTGGCAGTACCTGCGTGCCGGGGGCCTGGGCAATGCGCGCGAGTTCCTGCGCATGGGCGCGGCCTGGGGGCTGGGGCGGGCGGTGCAGGGCGCGCCGGTGCGCGTGCTGCCGCCCGTGGCCGTGCATGTGCCGCTGGCCTGGACGGGGGATGCGCCGGGGCACATTCCGGGCCTGGACGACCTGCAGGCGCGCTGGAAGCCCGGGGCGCCCGTGGTCATGCTGGTGTTCTACCGCTCGCACCTGCTGGCCGCCAACACCGACGCCTTTGATGCGATGACCGAGGCGCTGCGGGACGAGGGCCTGAACCCGCTGCCGCTGGCGCTCGAATCGCTGAAAGACGCGCTGTGCCTGCAAACGCTGCGCGCGCTGTGCGCGGCGCACAACGTGCAACTCATCCTCAACACCACGGCCTTTGCCGCGCTGGGCGAACATGCGCGCGGCGGTGGCGATGCCGATGCGCTGGCGGGCGACGTGCCCGTGCTGCAAGTCATCGCCAGCGGCGCCAACCGCGACGACTGGCTGGCCGACGCCCAGGGCCTGCGCCCGCGCGACATCGCCATGCAGGTCGTGCTGCCCGAGATGGATGGCCGCATTATGACGCGCGCCATGAGCTTCAAGGGCCTGGCGCACCGTTGCGACCTCACGCAGACCGACGTGGTGGCCTACCAGGCCGAGCCCGACCGCGTGCAGTGGATCGCAGAACTGGCGCGCCGCTGGTGCGTGCTGCGCAGCAAACCTGCCACCGACAAGCGCGCCGCGCTGGTGCTGGCCAACTACCCCGGCAGCGAGGCGCGCATGGGCAGCGGCGTGGGGCTGGACACGCCCGAATCCGTGATCGCGCTGCTGGCGCAATTGGAGCGCGACGGCTGGCGCCTGGGCGATGCGGCAGAGCGCCCCGCCAGTGGCCAGGCGCTGATGGAGCGCTTGCAGCAGGGCATTGCCAACGACCCCGCCCAATGGCCGCTGCGCCGCGCGCACCAGGGCTATGCGCTGCACGCCTATCGAGAGCGGCTGGCGCAGTTGCCCGAGGGCATGGCCGATGCCATCACCGCCCAGTGGGGTACACCCGAGCAAGACCCCATGCTGCGCGAGGGCTGGTTCATGGTGGCCGGGCTGCAACTGGGCAACGTCTTCGTCGGCATACAGCCCGCTCGCTCGCTCGATGGCCGCAACGACTACGCCCAGTACCACGACGCCGAACTTGTGCCGCCGCACCACTACCTGGCCTTCTACTTCTGGCTGCGCGACAGCTTTGCCGTCGATGCCGTCGTACACGTGGGCAAGCACGGCAACCTCGAATGGCTGCCGGGCAAGAGCCTGGCGCTGTCGCAACACTGCTGGCCCGACGCCATCCTGGGGCCGCTGCCGCATGTCTATCCGTTCATCGTCAACGACCCCGGCGAGGGCGCGCAGGCCAAGCGCCGCAGCCAGGCCGTCATCATCGACCACCTGATGCCGCCGCTCACGCGCGCCGAGAACCACGGCCCCATGCAGGCGCTGGAGCGGCTGGTGGACGAGTACTACGACGCGCTGCTGGTGGACCAGCGCCGCGCCGCGCTGCTGCGCCGCCAGATACTGGACTGCGCGACGGGCCAGGACTTGCTGAACGAGCTGGGCGTGGCCGCCGCGCAGGACGATCAAATCCTGGAGCGCATCGACGCCTATCTGTGCGAGCTGAAAGAAACCCAGATCCGCGACGGCCTGCACATCTTTGGCCGTTCGCCAGAAGGCAGCCTGCGCGATTCCACGCTGCTGGCGCTGGCGCGCTACCCGGCGGCTGGCGAGCAGGGTTTGCTGAACGCGCTGGTAGCCGACCTGCTGCCCGGCTGCGACTGGAACCCGCTGGACATGGACGCAGCCGCTGCCTGGGCGGGCCCGCGCCCGCAGGTGCTGGCCGCGCTGGACCCCGGCCCCTGGCGCCACAGCGGCGACACACGCGAGCGGCTGGAACTGCTGGCCCTGCAAGTGCTGGCCCAGCCCGCCATCGCACAGGACTGGCCGCAGACGCGGCAGGCCCTGCACCGCATCCACACGCAGATAGCGCCCGCGCTCGACGCCTGCGGCAGCGAGGAGCTGCGCCAGTTCTCGCGCGCGCTGCAAGGCCGCTTCGTGCCGCCGGGGCCCAGCGGCTCGCCCTCGCGCGGGCGCTGCGACACCTTGCCCACGGGGCGCAATTTCTACACCGTGGACACGCGCGCCATCCCCACGCAGACTGCCTGGGCGCTGGGCCAGCAGGCCAGCGAGCGGCTGATCGCGCGCTATCTGCAAGAGCACGGCGAATACCCGGCGGCCATCGGCCTATCGGTCTGGGGCACGGCCACCATGCGCACGGGCGGCGACGACATCGCCCAGGCGTTTGCGCTGATCGGCGTGCGGCCCAAGTGGGCGCCGGGCAGCCAGCGTGTGGTGGACTTCGAGGTCATCCCGCGCGTGGGCCTGCACCGCCCGCGTGTCGATGTGACGCTGCGCATCAGCGGCTTCTTCCGCGACGCCTTTCCGGGCGTGGTGCAGATGTTCGACGCTGCCGTGCGCGCCGTGGCCGCCATCCCCGATGAAGACGAGGACGCCGAGGACAACCCCATCCGCGCGCGCGTGCTGCGCGATGCCGCCGCGTGGGTGGAGCAGGGCATGGACGCCGCCCAGGCCCGCGAGCAGGCGCAGTGGCGCATCTTTGGCGCGCCCCCAGGCAGCTATGGCGCCAGCATGCACGAGCTGCTGCGCTCGGGCCAGTGGAGCGACGCGGGCGACTTTGCGCGCCACTACCTGCACTGGGGCGCGTTCGCCTACGGCCAGCAGGCCGACGGCGTGCCCGCCCGCCAGGCGCTGGAGCAGCGCATGCAGGCGCTGGTCGTGGTGCTGCAAAACCAGGACAGCCGAGAGCACGACCTGCTCGACTCCAGCGAGTACTACCAGCACCAGGGCGGCATGGCCGCCGCCGTGCGCCACCTGGGCGGGGGCGAACCGGCCATCTACCACGGCGACCACGGCAACCCGCAGTCCGCCAAGATCCGCTCGCTGGCCGAGGAGATAGGCCGCGTGGTGCGCGCCCGCGTCACCAACCCCCAATGGATCGCCGGCGCCATGCGCCACGGCTACAAGGGTGCATTCGAGATGGCGGCCACGGTGGACTACCTGTTCGGCTTCGACGCGACCACGCAGCTCGTCTCCGACACCCACTACGCGCTGGTGACGCAAGCTTATGTGCAGGACGATGCCGTGCGCCAGTTCCTGCGCGCACACAACCCCCAGGCGCTGGGCGACATCGTGAACCGGCTGCTCGAAGCGATTGACCGCGGCATGTGGGAGCAGCCCGGTGACTTGCACGACGCGCTGCTCGCGCAGATGCTCGCGCAGGAAGAATTCATGGAAGGACGCGCGCCCCAATGACCCCGACATTTCCGCTATCGGCCATCCAGGGCCAGCCGCAGCTGGTGCAGGCGCTGCTGCTGGCCGCCATCGACCCCGCCCTGGGCGGCGTGCTGATCCAGGGCCCGCGCGGCACGGCCAAGTCCACGGCGGCGCGGGCGCTGGCCGACGTGCTGGCGCCCGCGCCCTTCGTCACGCTGCCGCTGGGCGCGTCCATCGAGCACGTGGTCGGCAGCCTCGACCTGTCCAAGGCGCTGGCGGGCAGCGAGGTGGCCTTCGCGCCCGGCCTGCTGGCCAAGGCCCACGGCGGCGTGCTCTACGTCGATGAGATCAACCTGCTGCCTGACGCCATCGTCGATGTGCTGCTGGACGTGGCCGCCTCGGGCGTCAACCGCGTGGAGCGCGACGGCATCTCGCACAGCCACGCGGCGCGCTTCGTGCTTATAGGCACCATGAACCCCGAGGAGGGCACGCTGCGCCCGCAACTGCTGGACCGGCTGGGCCTGTGCGTGCAGCTCGCGAATGCGCAGGACGCGCCGCTGCGCAGCGCCATCGTCAAGGCGCGGCTGCGCTTCGACCTCGACCCTGCGGGCTTCCTGCAAGCCCACGCCGCGCAGCAGGCCGACATCGCCGAGCGCCTGCGCCAGGCACGTGCGCGCTGTGCCGATGCCCGCCAATTGCCCTGGAGCGATGCCATTCACGACGCCGTGGCGCGCCAGTGCATCGCG
Source organism: Acidovorax sp. (assembly GCF_047607405.1). Taxonomy (GTDB): domain Bacteria; phylum Pseudomonadota; class Gammaproteobacteria; order Burkholderiales; family Burkholderiaceae_C; genus Acidovorax. The sequence continues at coordinate 40,625 of NZ_JASGDA010000108.1, forward strand.
GCGCAGGTGGACGGCCTGCGTGCCGACCTGGTCATGCTGCGTGCCGCGCGTGCGCTGGCAGCCTGGGAAGGCAGCGACGCCATGGCGGAACGCCATGTGGCCGAAGTCGCGCCGCTGGTGCTGCGGCACCGCGCGAACGAGCCGCAGCGCCAAGCCCAGGCCGCTGCCCCGTCTCCTGCGCCCAAGCCGCCGCCGCCCGGCAGCGCAGCGAACCCGCCCCCCACAGCAGCCCAGGGCCTGGAGCAGCCGCCCGCCGACTGGGGCCTGCCTCAGCCCATGGCGAGCGCGCCTGTCGCAGCGCCGCAGGCCGACGCCCTGGCGCTGGCCGCCCTGGAGGCCCTGGCCGCAAAAAAAGCCCGCGCCCCCGGCCCCAGGCGCTGACGCCGGGCGGTCGGGGGCGGGGCGCAAGGCCGATGGCGGGCGCCGCGCTGGACTGGCCTGCCACGCTGCGCGCGCGGCGCAGCCAGCCGCTAGCGGCTGAACACCTGCGCTGGCGCCAGCATCTGGGCCAGCCCCAGGCGCTGCACGTGTTCGCGCTCGACTGCTCGGCCTCGATGCTGGACAGCGGCGCCTTCGCACGGGCCAAGGGCCTGCTGCTGCAATGGCTGCGCTGGGCCTATCTGCAGCGGGCGCCGGTCGCGCTGCTGTGCTTCGGTGCGGGCCAGGTGCAATGGCGCCTGCCGCCGCGCCGCGCGCCGCAGTGGAACGCCGACCTGATCGAACCGCTGCACGGCGGGGGCGGCACGCCCCTGGCCCTGGCGCTGCATGCGGCCTGGGCGCTGATGAAGCGCCGGCCCGAGGAGCGCAAGGTGCTGTGGGCCATCAGCGACTTTCGCAGCCCCGACGTGTGGGGGCTGGCACGGCAGGCCGGGCCACAGGGCATTGCGCACGTGCTGGTCGATGCCGAAGCCCCCGGCGTGCGTGCCTTTGGCGGCGCGCGGCGCTTGGCGCACGCCTGGCCCGATACGGCAAGAATTTTGATGAAATAAGCCTCTAGCGCTTATCCAGCAAGCACAAACAGCTACTATTTTGATAGTAAAGCCAGCTGCTGCAGACACTGCACGATCAACTGCGCCGCTTCGTCGATGCGCGGGCCGGGCCGCACCAGCATTTCGTAGTCGCCATTGGGAATGCGGCAGTGCCCGTCGCCATTGCGCAGCGCGGCGATGCGGCCCCAGCCCGGGCGGTCGGCCAGCGGCGTGGGCAGGTCGGCCATGGTGATGATGAGGTCCGGGTCGGCGCGCACCACGTATTCGGGGCTGAGCTGCGGGTACATCGGCAGGTTGCGCCCGGCGATGTTGACCAGGCCCAGGCCGTGCAAGGTCTGGCCTATGAACGACGCCTCGCCCGCCGCCGTGGCGGACTTGGCCCCGTGCAGCTCAAAGTACACCTTCTTCCCCCGCCATTGCGCAGGCACCTGGCCGCGCAGCTCGGCCAGCCGCTGCTGCGTGCGCTGCCACAGCCGCGTGCCCGCGCCGGGCTTGCCCAGCAGCACGGCCAGGGTCTCCAGGTCCTGGGCCATGTCCTCGTAAGTCTGCGTGTTCAGTGCCAGCACCTTGACGCCCAGCGCCTCCAGCCGCGCATCCATGCGGTGCCCGGGCCGGGCCAGCACCACGTCGGGCCGCAGGGCGACGATGCGCTCGATGTCCGGCTCGCGCAGGCTGCCCACGGTGGGCAGGGCGCCGACCTGCCGCGGCCACACGGAAAACCGATCGACGCCCACGAGCACATCGCAGCCGCCCAGGGCGCAGATGGCTTCGGTGAACGAGGGCTGCAGCGACACGATGCGCGTCGCGGGTCGGGCCAGGACGATGGTCTTGTGCCGCGCATCGGCGAGCTGAAGCTCGTCCTGCGGCGCTGCCTTGCCAGGGGCGGCGGCCATCAGGATGGCGCAGGACAGTGCAAGGTCTTTCAGGGGGGTGCGCAGGTGCCGTGTCATGGGGCTGCCATTTTCAGGCATGGCATGGGCCATAAGGGTTAACCTGCGCGGCTGCCCGGCACCGGCCTCCCTAGAATCTGCTGCACTGCAATAAACAACAAGGGGGCCGTGCCCCCAGGAGTCCGTCGTGCCCGACCAGCCCAGCACCGCCGCCACGAAGTCTTCCCAGCGCGTGATCAAGAAGTACCCGAACCGCCGCCTCTACGACACCGACACTTCCACCTACATCACCCTGGCCGAGGTGCGGCAACTGGTCATGAACCACCAGAGCGTCGTGGTGCGCGACGCCAAGACGGGCGAGGACATCACGCGCAGCATCCTGCTGCAGATCATCCTGGAAGAAGAAGCGGGCGGCGCGCCCATGTTCAGCGAAGCCGCGCTGGCCAACATCATCCGCTTCTACGGCCATGCCATGCAGGGCTTCATGGGGGCCTACCTCGAAAAGAACGTGCAGGCTTTCACCGACATGCAGGCCAAGCTGGCCGAGCATTCGCCACTGCTCAAGGGCATGATGGGCAGCTACGTGGAGCAGTCGCAGGCCGTGCTGGCGCGGATGCAGGAGCAGATGCAAAAGCAGACCGAGCAGCTGCTGGCCGCGTTCGGAATAAAAAGGTAACCCCCCTGAGCCGCTTCGCGGCTTCTCCCCAGGGGGACGACGCCAGTGGCCTGGCAAAGCCAGTTCCACGGCGTCCGCTGGCCTGGGCCGCGCCAGTTGCACGGGCTTGTGTTGCATGGTCACCCCAGAGATTCCGGGCCGAAGCTGGGACAATACGGGGATGAGCGAAGCACTCTCCCCCACGAAAACCCCCAAGGTCGGGTTCGTCAGCCTGGGCTGCCCCAAGGCCCTCACGGACTCCGAACTCATCCTCACCCAGCTCTCGGCCGAGGGCTACGAAACGTCCAAGACCTTCCAGGGCGCGGACCTGGTCATCGTCAACACCTGCGGCTTCATCGACGACGCCGTGAAGGAAAGCCTGGACACCATCGGCGAGGCGCTGGCCGAGAACGGCAAGGTCATCGTCACCGGCTGCCTGGGCGCGCGCGCTTCGCAAGACGGCGGCAACCTGGTGAAAGACGTACACCCCAGCGTGCTCGCCGTCACCGGCCCGCACGCCACGCAGGAGGTGATGGAAGCTGTCCACACCCACCTGCCCAAGCCGCACGACCCGTTCATCGACCTGGTGCCTGGGGCGTTTGGAGAGGCGGGCATCAAGCTCACGCCGCGCCACTATGCGTACCTGAAGATCAGCGAGGGCTGCAACCACCGCTGCACCTTCTGCATCATCCCCTCGATGCGCGGCGACCTCGTCTCGCGGCCCGTGGGCGACGTGCTCAAGGAAGCCCGCGCGCTGTTCGAGGGCGGCGTGAAGGAGCTGCTGGTCATCAGCCAGGACACGTCCGCCTACGGTGTGGATGTGAAGTACCGCACCGGCTTCTGGGACGGCAAGCCCGTCAAGACGCGCATGCTCGAACTCGTGCAGGCCCTGGGCGAGATCGCCGAGCCCCACGGCGCCTGGGTGCGCCTGCACTACGTCTATCCGTACCCCAGCGTGGACGAGGTCATACCGTTCATGGCCACGGGCAAGGTGCTGCCCTACCTGGACGTGCCCTTCCAGCACAGCCACCCCGACGTGCTCAAGCGCATGAAGCGCCCGGCCAGCGGCGAGCGCAACCTGGAGCGCATCCAGCGCTGGCGCGAAGCCTGCCCGGACCTGGTGATCCGCAGCACCTTCATCGCGGGCTTTCCGGGCGAGACGGAAGAAGAGTTCGAGCACCTGCTCGGCTTCGTGCGCGAGGCGCAGATCGACCGCGCGGGCTGCTTCGCCTACAGCGACGTGAATGGCGCCGCCGCCAACGAGCTGCCCGGCATGCTGCCGATGGAACTGCGCGAGGAGCGCCGCGCCCGCTTCATGGCCGTGGCCGAGGAAGTCTCCATCGCCCGCCTGCAGCGCCGCGTGGGCGCCACCATGCAGGTGCTGGTGGACCACGCACCCGCCCTGGGCCGCAAGGGCGGCCGGGGCCGCAGCTACGCCGACGCGCCCGAGATCGACGGCGTGGTACACCTGCTGCCGCCCGAGAAGATCAGCAAGCAATTGAAGGTGGGCGAGTTCACCCGCGCGCGCATCGTGGGCGTGCAGGGGCACGACCTGGTGGCCGTGCCGGTCTGATGGCCGATTTGCTATCGTAAGCATAGCTGCTTGCGCTTGTCCAGAAAGCGCTGGCGGCTGTTTTGACTCTTAGATCGTAAACACGCTCTTAAACCATCCGCCGGATCGGCTTGCCCTTCCACACCCGGTGGTAGTACGCGGCCTGCAGCGCCAGCGTCAGCCCGTAAGACAGCGGGAACGCCATCCACACGCCCGTCAGCCCGAACCGGCGGCTCAAAGCCCAGGCCATGGGCAGCTCCAATAGCGCCAGCACGCCGATGGTGATGGCCGTGGGCACCAGCACGTCGCCGCTGGCGCGCATCACCGCCGACAGCGCCACGAAGCAGCCGAAGATCAGCCCGCTCCACAGCACGATGTGCAGCAGGTGCGCGGCCGTCTCGATGACCTGTGCGTCAGGGATGAACAGGCCCAGCAGCGGCCGCGCGAACACCGAGCCGACGAGGGCCAGCGCCGCGCCGATGGCGAGGTTCATGCGGATCGCCGTGGCCGTGATGGCGCCCAGCCGCTCCGGCCGCCCGGCGCCGATGGCCTGCGCGCCCAGAATGGATGCGGTGATCGCCACCGAGATGATGGGGAACTGCGCGAAGCCCGCGATCTGGTTCACCGCCCCGTAGGCCGCTGTGGCGCTGGAGCCGAAGCCGTTGACCAGCGACACCACCACCAGCGCCGCCAGCGACGACGCCACCATCTGCACCCCGGTCGGCACGCCCATGCGCAGGATGGCGCGCAGCAGCACCGGGTCGATGCGCACCATGCGCCACAGCGCCGCCCCGGGCGCCAGCGGGCTTTTGATGCGGCGCAGCCGCCAGCCCAGCCACAGCAGCGCCAGCGTGAAGCCCAGGATCATCGACACGCCCGCGCTCACCACGCCCAGCCGGGGCAGCCCGCCCCAGCCCGCGATCAGCGCGGGCGTGACCACCAGGCCCACGCCGGTGGACAGCACCAGCGACCACATGGGCGACACCGTGTCGCCCACGCCGCGCAGCATGGACGTGGCCAGCAGGAACACGCACAGCCCCGGCATGCCCAGCAGCACCACGCGCGAATACGCGGTGGCGGTGGCCAGAATGTCCGGCGGCGTGCCCAAGAGGCGCATCAGCGGCGCCGCGAACAGCCCGCCGCTGACGGCCACCAGCGCGCCGAACGCCAGCCCCATGGCCAGCGCCGTGCCCGCGATGGCGCGCACCTTGTCCGGCTCGCGCGCGCCCCACGCCTGGCCGATGAGCACCGACGCGCCCGCGCCCAGCCCGATCATGAAGGCGATGAACAGGAACAGCACCGGAAAGAACGCCGCCACCGCCGCCAGCGCCTGCACGCCCAGCATGTGGCCCAGGAACACGCTGTTGAGCGAGCCCGACAGCGACTGCAGGATGTTGGCCAGGATCATCGGGCCGAGAAAGCGCAGGAATACGCGCCACAGCGGCGGTGGAGAAGAGGTCATTTCCATAGGGGGGACGCCAGATGGCGCAAATAGGCCCGCACGTCTTCGGGCCAGCCTTGCGTGTGCTGGTCGAAGGCCGTGCGCTCGCGCGCGAACAGGGCGCGGCTGGCTTCTTCAAAGCCGGGCAGGTCGCTGGCCATGTCGCTCATGAAGCGGTAGCTGGATTCGGTGGCGGCACGCAGTTCGTCCTGCGCGGCGTTGGTTTTGCGCGCTTCGTCGATCAGGCGGCGCAGCGCGGCGGACGCGCCGCCGCGCTGGCTGTTAAGCCATTCCCAGTGGCGCGGCAGCAGGGTGACCTCGCGGGCGGTCACGCCGAGCTTGGGGCGGCCGACGCTGGGTGGCGGTTCGGGCGCGGCGGCGGCCAGTTCGCTGCGCCAGTCCAGGTCGATGCGCTGCCCGGTCTGGTCGTCGAAGACCCGCAGCCCGGGGACCGCATCGGCTTCGTGCTGCCGCAGGTACTCCAGCACGGCGGTGCGCTCGCCCTGCAGTCTGCGGCATGGGCCTTGGAAGATGGTGTAGCTCATGGCCCGAATATTACCCGGGTTAAATTGTTTCGTCAATTTAATCCGGGTAAAAATACCGCTCCCGATTCGGGTATGCTTTTTTCCTCACACAAACAAGGAAGGCATCATGGGTCTCATCCAGGCAGCGGTTGGTTCGATCGGCGGTGCGCTGGCCGATCAGTGGAAGGATTTCTACACGGTGCCCGACGGCCTGCCGCCCACGGCGGCGCTGTTCGCCGCCGTGCCGCGCGGCACCAACGCGGGGCGCGGGTCGAACACCAAGGGCTCCAGCAACATCATCACCAACGGCTCCAAGATCGTGGTGCCCGAGGGCTACGGCCTGCTGCTGTTCCAGGACGGGGCCATCACCGGCTTCGCGTCCGAGGCGGGCGGGTACGAGTGGCGGTCGGACGACATCAACTCCAAGTCCATCTTCACGGGCGGCGGCCTGATGGACTCGCTCGTCAAGCAGAGCTGGGAGCGCTTCAAGTTCGGCGGCCAGCCCGGCTCGCAGCAGGCGGCGTTCTTCGTGTCGCTCAAGGAACTGCCGGACAACCGCTTCGGCACGCGGTCCGAAATCTACTGGGACGACGCCTACCTGAACGCGCAGGTGGGCGCCATCACGCGCGGCAGCTACACGATCAAGATCGTGGACCCCATCCTGTTCGTGAAGAACTTCGTGCCCGCCATGTACCTGCAAGGCGGCCAGGTGTTCGACTTCACCGACATCGACAACGCCGCCGCCAGCCAGTTGTTCAACGAGGTGGTGGGCTCGCTCGCGCCCGCGTTCAGCCTGTATACCAACGACCCGAGCAAAGGCAACCGCATCACCAAGATCCAGCAGGACTCGGTGGGCTTCGCCCAGAGCCTGTCGGACGCGGTGGAGAACGCCTACCAGTGGAAGTCCGCGCGCGGCCTGCAGATCGTCAAGACGGCCATCGTCTCCATCGAGTACGACGCCAACACCAAGGAACTGCTCAAGACCGTGCAGCGCGCCGACGCGCTGTCGGGCGCGCGCGGCAACTCCAACCTGCAAGCCTCGGTGGCGGCGGGCATCCAGTCGGCGGGGCAGAACGCGGGCGTGGGCGGCCTCATGGGCATGGGCATCGCCACGGGCGGCCTGGGCGGGCTGGCAGGCTTGCAGCAGCCCGTGGCCGCGCCTGCGCCGACAGCAGCCCCGGCGGCGGACGACCCCGTCGCCAAGTTGACCAAGGCCAAGCAGATGCTGGACGCGGGCCTGATCACGCAGGCCGACTACGACGCGGTCAAGGCCAAGGCGCTCGGTCTGTAAATGGCCTCGCCCCTGCCCACCGGCCCGGGCTCGCCGCGAGATGTGCCGCCCGCGCCGGGTGAGTCCCCCATCGACCCGGCCACGCTGCCGGAGCCGATCCGCGACGAGTTGACCGCGCCCGACCCGGTCGCCATCGACACCGCGTCCAAGGAGCTGAAGGACGGCCTCAACCACTGCCCCAAGTGCGGCGCGACCGAGATCCGCCAGCGCGCGGGCACCGACAAGCTGATCTGCCTGTACTGCCGCCATGAATGGACGGCCACGCGGGTCGAAGAAGAGTTCGGCCTGGGCGAAGGCATTGGCGACCTGAAAGGCACGCAGATCGCATCCGGCGCCAAGGACATTGCCGCCGATGCGGCCAGCCTGCGCACCTACCAATGCACCGGCTGCGGCGCCGAGGTGGTGGTGAACACCGAGACCGCCATGACCGCGCGCTGCCACTGGTGCCGCCACGTGCTGGGCGTGAACGAGCAGATCGACAACGGTGCGGTGCCCGACGCGGTGCTGCCCTTCCACATCAAGAAGGACGACGCGGTGGCGCGCATCCGCCAGTTCGTCGGCAAGCGCCAGATGTTCGCGCTCAAGGCGTTCAAGGAAGAATTCACGCCCGAAAACGTGCTGGGCGTCTATCTGCCCTACATGGTGGTGGACGCCAACGCCAGCGCCGACGTGGCGGGCTTTGGCGAGGTGGAAACGCGCCGCTACACGCGCGGCGAGGGCAAGGACCAGAAGACCTACTACGACGCCGACGTGTACCAGGTGCAGCGGCACGTGGACTTCACCGTGGACGACCTCACGATGGAGTCCAGCAGCAAGCGCGGCAACCTGGACACCAAGGCCAACACCAACAACGTCATCAACGCCATCCTGCCGTTCGACACCAAGAACGCCGTCAAGTGGAACGCCTCGTACCTGGCGGGCTACACGTCCGAAAAGCGCGACCGCGACGTGGAGCACCTGCAGCCGCGCCTGGAAGACCAGTTGCTCTCCATCGCCCGCGCGCAGGTGCAATCGTCGGTGCGCGCTTTTGACCGCGGCGTGCGCTGGGAGCAAGAGCGCATCGACGTGCACGGCACGCGCTGGGTGGCGATGTACCTGCCGGTGTGGCTGTACTCCTACCAGGAGCCGGGCAGCCACATGCTGCACTACATCGCCGTGAACGGCCGCACGGGCCGGACCATGGGCAGCGTGCCCGTGCAGCAGTGGAAGCTGATCACCGCCGCGCTCACCGTGGGCACCTTCGTCGAAGGGCTGGCGCTCTGGTTCATAGGACGGTAATGGGTATGGACAACGACAGCGCTCTTTTCTTCCTCGCCCTCGGTCCGGCCAGCGCCGTGGGGCTGTACTGGATGCTCTACCGCTACTACCGCAACACCGACAAGTCGCACGCCTTCGAGCGCGAAACCGCCATCGAGGCCCAGCCCGTCACCGGGGCCGATGCGGACCGCAAGGTGGACGAGGTGCGCGGCACGCAGGCCACACAGATACCCGGCAACAACGTGGGCGACTACCGCAGGCGCGTGCAGCGATTTTAGCTGAAATCATCAAAAATGATAGCTATTGGCGCTTTGCCAGTGGGGTCTGGAGGGCGTTTGGTATGAAAAAAAGCGCTGCGCAATCTCAGGCGGTTTGCCCGATCAACACCTCCGCCGGAATGCCCAGCCCCTGGTGCAGTTTGCGGATCATCGCCAGCGACAGAGGGCGCTGGCGTGCCAGCACCTCATAGACGCGGTTGGGCTGGCCGATCATGGGCGTCAAATCCTTTACCGTGAGGTTGCGCTGTTCCATGCAGAACTTGATGGCCTCGATCGGGTCCGGCGGGGCAATGGGGTAGTGCTTGCGCTCGTATGCCTCGATCAGCGTCACCAGCGCATCGAAGGCTGCGCCTTCCTCGCTGTCCGGGTCGGGCTCGAGGGGCGCGTCAAAGAAAGCCTCGGCCACCTTCAAAGCGGCCTGGTAATCGGCTTCTGTGCGGATGGGTTTGATTTGGTACGTCATGCCTTGTGCTCCGCGGTTGCAACGTCGATCTTGTCGAGTTGGGAAAACAAAAAGACTTCCCGAGGGAAGCCTTCTTTTGACGGAACCAAGCCGGATTACACGCGCTTGCGGTATTCGCCGGTGCGGGTGTCGATTTCGATCTTGTCGCCCTGGTTCACGAACAGGGGCACGGCCACCTCGAAGCCGGTGGCGATCTTGGCGGGCTTGAGCACCTTGCCGGACGTGTCGCCCTTGACGGCGGGTTCCGTCCAGGTGATTTCGCGCTCGATGCTGGTGGGCAACTCGACCGAGATGGCCTTGCCGTCGTAGAACACCACTTCCAGCGCCATGCCGTCTTCCAGGTAGTTCAGCGCGTCGCCCATGTTCTCGGCTTCGACTTCGTACTGGTTGTAGTCGGCGTCCATGCACACGTACATGGGGTCGGCAAAGTAGGAATAGGTGCATTCCTTCTTGTCCAGGATCACGTTGTCGATCTTGTCGTCGGCCTTGAACACGACTTCGGTGCCGAAGTTGGCGATCAGGCTCTTGAGCTTCATGCGCACGGTGGCTGCGCCGCGGCCGCCGCGGGCGTATTCGGTCTTCAGGACCACCATGGGGTCCTTGCCGTGCATGATGACGTTGCCTGCGCGGATTTCTTGAGCGATTTTCATAGCGAGTTGCTTGGGTTGGGGCCGCTCGAAGCGCGGCGGGACTGCGCGGGCCTTGAAGTGGCTTGGGTTGCCGTGCCTGACTGCGCAAAGCCTGCGATTTTACTGTTTTTCCAGAACGAAGCCCAAAAGCTGGCTGGCAAGGTCGTGCTGCGCCAGCAGCCGCTCGCGCGCGCCGCGCACGCAGGCCGTCCATTCGGCCAGGGTGTCGTCGCCGGGCAGCGCCAGCGGGGCGGCGTCCAGCCCGTTCCAGGCGGTGTGAAAGCGCCGCAGCGAGGGCGGCGCCCCCAGCCAGTCCAGAAAGGCGTGCAGCTTGGCGTGGTGCGCGCCGTCGTCCTGCGGGTAGATGTGCCAGACGAGGGCCTGCCCGGCCCACAGGGCGCGCACCAGCGAGTCCTCGCCGCGCACCAGGTTCAGGTCGCTGGCCCAGAGCATCTCGTCGAAGGCAGGCTGAGGGCGGGGTTGCAGATATGAAATTGATAGCTGCTCGTACTTGCTGAATAAGCGCTGCGGGCCGATTTGGCTTTGAACTGCCGCCGTGGCCCGGCCCGGCGTGACGAGCAGTTGCGTGGGCCGCTCCTGGCACTGCGCCAGCAGTTGGGGCAGGGCGGGGGGCTCGTAGCAGAACAGCGAGATCCAGCGTGCGTCCCTGTCCGCGCCCGGCGCGGTGGCGGCGCGCCAGGCATCGCGGTCGAACGCCTCGCGCCGCGCCATCAGGTCGGGCTCGCGCAGCAGGCCGCCCGTGGCGGGCGTGAAGCCGGGGTAGAAGAACCAGCGCGTCCACCCCGCCGCCGGGCCGGACTGGATGGGCGAGGGCAGGCGGTGGCAGCGCTCCACATAGCTTTCTGCCGACAGGTACTCCAGGTTGATCCATACGGGTTTTTGGCCTCTAGCGCTTGAATGGTAAGCACAAGCAGCTATGAATTCGGGAGCAATATCGCAGCCGAAGGCTTCCACCAGCACATCGGGCGGTCCGTCTGTGGGCGCGTGCTCGGGCCAGGCCAGCACCTGCACGCCGGGCGCACCGCGCGGCGCCATCCAGGCCAGGGCGCTGGCGTCGTCCACCCACAGGCGCACGGTGTGCCCGCGCGCCCCCAGGTCGGCGGCAAGCCGCCAGCACACGCCGATGTCGCCGTAGTTGTCGATGACCCGGCAGAACAGGTCCCAGCGAAGCGCGGCCATGTGGCTCATGGTGCGCGCAAGTGATCGACCAGCAACTGGGCGACGTTGGAGAGCGATTCCTCCAACCGCACGCACAGCGACAGCCGCCGCCGCGCCCAGGGCTCCGCCAGCGTGCCAGTGTCGAGTTGCACGCTGCCGCGAGGCAGCATGCCCACGCCCAGCTCGGTGGAAACCATGAGGCACATCGCGTAGCGGCCCGTGACCTGCATGCGTAGCGTGAGCGGCATCTCCGTCTCCGACGCCGCGTGCGTGAGCAGGTTGTTGATGGTGCTGCCCGTGTGCATGCCCACGATGACCTGCGTGATGGCTCCGTTCATCCGCATGCGTTTTCATTCTGGAAGAAGGCGTGGATGTTGAGGACAAACTCCAGTTCCCTTCCCGCCTCCTTGTAGGCTTGCGATGACGGCAGGCTGTTCTGCGTCATCACCGTGGACGTTTCCCCAGCAATGCTGATGAGGGCGCAGATGAGGATTATCTTGCAGCGACTCATGATAGGAACGGGGCGGCATGAATGGAATGCGAAATGCGTCTGATGGTACTGGAGCGGCAGGCTTCATTGGCTGGCGCTTCAGTACCTTGGGGCAACGACAAACTATGTGAAATCACTGTCATCCAAAAATATCAGAGCTTACTTGAATATTCCATCTTGCTTTTGCTTTCCTATTTCTCGTCTGAAAAGTAATGCACCTAAGGCGGTCAAGATGGTGCCAGTGATGCAGGTTCCCCAGCCAGCAATAAAGAGACTCTCCCGTTTCAATGATAGGAAATTGCGCATCTGATGTTCATTAATTGCTACATTATTGCCATTAATTATTCTCAATATTCTCTTGCTTGCGGCTCGCCCCGATTTGTCTTTCAATTGGAAATAAAAATCCAGCTCACTTCCCTTTTTGATGTCAAATGCGCTTGGTTCCATTGGAATTGACAAGGTTGCTACGTCGCGAGGTTTCTTCCTGTTAGGAAATATCACATCCATCTTTAGATACTCAAATCCATCGTCTGCACGCCCAATTTGGGTGACTGTCCCTTTTTCGACTAATAGGGGGGCGTCAATCATCGGATTGGGCTCCATTGAATACCCATCATAGAAATAAAGGGTGGATCGCATCAAAAAATAAATCCCAAAAGCCGTGATTACGGCGATGTTTGATGTGTATCTGGTGATGCGCATTTAATTGTAGCTGTCAGCATTTGATTCGCAACAATTGTATGAGTCCCCTTCATCCGGTTGTAAAGGGCCAATCGTTACGTTTCCGCTAGAAATGCCAGGAATCCAGGGTGCTGGAATTCCAATAACATTGACACCAGGGTCATATGGGATGCCGGCAGCCTCAAAAACCGACTGAGGTATAGGGGCGGCAGGGGTTATCACATCTCCCGAATCGAACCGTACACCAACTGAGATTGTGTAACCGCCGTAGTTGCTATGTATTTCATATAATGTTCTCAACGAGAGGTCTGGGGCGATGATTGCCGTCGGATAGCTTGCAGATGGCTGGTCTTGATAATATTTCTCCCAGATCGGTTTGACTGCATTATCCCAGACATTTTTGTATATGTACTCCCAGTTGACGGCGCCTAGTGCGGTCGCGAGACCTATCGCCCCCATGGTTAGTGCAAGTGGCCCTACGCTAACACCGCCAGCAGCCATGATTGCAAAGGTGCCGACTACACCTGCAACGCTGCCAACTAAGCTCAATACGTCTTCACGTTGAATAGGGCGATCGGCGTTAATATCAACCACAATTTTGAGGAATGTTAGCGTTCCTGCAAACGTGTTGGTGGCAACGTTTAGTAATCCCAATGGGCCGGCAGTTTGCCGTGTAATGCCAATGATTTGGCCGACAACGGTCCCGGCTAATTGGCCGGTTTGGGAGTGTGTGACGATAAGGTTGAAACCCGTCGGATTCTGATTGTAGGCATCGATGATTGATTGCGCACTGGCGCCAGTCGCGCTAGTCTCAAGAATCCCTGCAATGATCGTTGTGCTTGCCATTTATATCCCTATTTGAAGCGGATGTGCGTTTTGAATGCTATTGAAATTCTCAGCAATTCACACCCTATCGACGGTGAGCGTACGTTATGTGGTATTTCGCCGTCAAAAACAACTAGGCGATTAGGTTTTGGAATGACGGATTTAATTAAATCTTCAGAGGTTGTGCTGTAAAAGCACGTTTCACCACCCCATGTGGTTGGCCATATTCTGTGCATAAATAGCAACGCAGTCTTGGTGTATTCGCCTTTTCTGCTATCTCTGTGGATCGAGCTCTCGATACCGTATGTATGACCATTAGCGTATACACCGCGCAAATCTGCATCGGGCATATACTTCTCTTTGATCCGCTGCCATACGGGAATTAGAAACCGCCAACGATCATTGCTGGAGAGTTCTTCTAGGCAGCTTTTTTCTTCTGGTCGGTTGCGTCCTGCAATAAATACGTGCCAAGTCGGATGCTCATTCAAATGGCTTCGCCTCGGCCAACCATACTGCCAAATATCACCGGTTAACGAAATACCGGACTGTTTCCACTCTTCGGGTGATAGAAAATTATCGACAATCTCAATATAGTCGGCTGACATTTCAACTTTTCCAAGGATTGATTTCTTTTACTTCGCTATAAATCACTCTTGGAGATGCCTCTCTTTTGGCGCTTTTGCCGGTCTCAATCATTGCTTTCATTCGTGAATAGATGATTATATTATTATAGGGTAGGTCAAACTGGCATTTTATTAAGTGATGCTCCTTGGGTTCTGCTGTCAAATTAATCCTCTTAACCACTTGCTGGAAATGCTTGTCTGTGCCAAATTCGGCTACAATTGGTACATCTCTCTTTCTATATTTTCCTGCTGCCTCCAGCTTGGCTGACATGATATATAAATTGTTCCCAATTGAGTCAATAAAAAAATTCTCCGTAAAGCGAACTCGACTTTGATATGCATTCTTCTTGTTTTTCTTGTCGGTGTTATTATTTTTATCCTCGCCCTTCGCTGCTGCGGAGTTGTCTGGGGATATGCCAATCGATGCGCCAATTGCTGTCAGTGATGCATAGTTTATTAATTTTCTTCGATGCATGGCGTCCCGACTCAGGACGTTCTCTTGTGATTTGGTTGTTTTATGAGTTTGATCTGTCTTCATTTGACTCCAAGGCATTTTTTATTTTGAAAAATGAAAATGTTGAGTTGCATCAGATGATGGCTGATCCTCGTCATCAACGAAGTCGATTGTATCAATGAGAATGGTTCTCATGTGTGTAGTCAATAGAAGTTTCATCTAGTTGCAGTTTGCATCGAGCAAGCGTAATCGCTACCTTCACATCGGAGTGCGGCGTACGCAAGGTGTAATGGGTACTGGACATTGAGCGATGTTGGGGGTGAAACCGATGGCAGTCATTGATTCCCGCCGCACGCCACCTATAACGCTGCACAGCCATGCCGGGTCACGACGCTGGCTTCGCAATCAAGCGTTTTGCGCGTGCGGACGCGTTGGCGCATCATGCGCGCCAGATTTTCAGGAGATATACCGACATGCAAGAGACGACAGCCCCCGCCGCCCTGCAAGGCGTGCGCGTGATCGAAATGGGCCAGCTCATCGCAGGCCCGTTCTGCGCCAAGACGCTGGGCGAGTTCGGGGCCGAGGTCATCAAGATCGAGCCGCCCGAGGCGGGCGACCCGCTGCGCAACTGGCGGCTCATCAAGGAAGGCACCTCGGTCTGGTGGCAGGTGCAGTCGCGCAACAAAAAATCGGTGGCGCTGGATTTGCGGCAGCCCGAGGCGCAGGACATTGCCCGCAAGCTGATTGCCGAGGCCGACGTGCTGGTCGAGAACTTCCGCCCCGGCACGCTCGAAGCCTGGGGCATGTCGCCCGAGGAACTGCACCGCATCAACCCGGGGCTCGTGATGCTGCGCATCTCGGGCTACGGCCAGACGGGGCCGTACCGCGACCTGCCGGGCTTCGGCCTCATCGGCGAGGCCATGGGCGGCCTGCGCCACCTGACGGGCGAGCCGGGCCGCGTGCCGGTGCGCGTGGGCGTTTCCATCGGCGACACGTTGGCGGCGCTGCACGGGGCCATCGGCGTGCTGACGGCGCTGTACCACCGCAAGGTGAACGGCGGGCAGGGCCAGGTGATCGACGTGGCGTTGCACGAGGCGGTGTTCAACTGCATGGAGAGCCTGATCCCCGAGTACAGCGCCTTCGGTGCCGTGCGCAACGCTGCGGGCAGCGCGCTGCCGGGCATCGCGCCGAGCAACGCCTACCCGTGCGTGGACGGCTGGGTGCTGATTGCGGGCAATGGGGACAGCATCTTCAAGCGGCTGATGGATGCGATTGGCTGCACTGACCTGGGCAATGCGCCCGACCTGGCCAACAACACGGGCCGCGTGGCGCGGGTGGAAGAAATCGACGCCGCCATCGGCGCCTGGAGCGCCACGCGCAGCGTGCAGCAGGTGCTGGACGCGCTGGCCGCCGCGCGCGTGCCTGCAGGCAAGGTCTATACCGCCAAGGACATCGCCGAAGACCCGCACTACCGCGCCCGCGACATGCTGTTGCAGCAGACCACGCGCGACGGCTACACGGTGGAAGTGCCGGGCATCTGCCCCAAGCTGTCGGTGACGCCCGGCACCATCCGCAGCAGCGCGCCGCATCTGGGCGACGACACCGACGCCGTGTTGGCCGAGGCGGGGCTGACGGCGCAGCAGATTGCTTCGTTGCGACAGAAGGGCGTCATCCGGTGATATAAGCCAAATTGGCCTCTGGCGCTTATCCATCAAGCGCAAGCAGCTATCAATTCAATAGTATTCGATGCCCCCCACCCATTCCGAGGAACTGCTGGCCCAGGTCGCCGCGCTGCCCGCGCTGCCCGGCGTCTATCGCTATTTCGACGCCGAGGGCGCGCTGCTCTACGTGGGCAAGGCGCGGCACCTCAAGCGCCGCGTGTCCAGCTACTTCACCAAGAACCACGGCGGCACGCGCACCGGCCACATGGTGAGCAAGATCGCGCGCATGGAGACCACGGTGGTGCGGTCCGAGGCCGAGGCGCTGCTGCTGGAAAACAACCTCATCAAGACGCTGAACCCCAAGTTCAACATCCTGTTCCGCGACGACAAGAGCTATCCGTACCTGAAGATCACCCAGCAGGACTTTCCGCGCATGGCCTACTACCGGGGCGCGGTGGACAAGAAGCACCACTACTTCGGCCCGTACCCCAGCGCCTGGGCGGTGAAGGAAAGCATCCAGTTGCTGCAGAAGGTGTTCCGCCTGCGCACCTGCGAGGACACGGTGTTCGCCAACCGCACGCGGCCCTGCCTGCTGTACCAGATCAAGCGCTGCACCGCGCCGTGTGTTGATTTGATCTCGCCCGAAGCCTACGCGGCGGACGTGCAGCACGCTGAGGCCCTGCTGCGCGGCGAGACGCAATCGCTGTTGCAGACGCTGGAGGCGCGCATGATGGCCCACGCCGACAAGCTCGAATTCGAGCAGGCGGCGGAGGTGCGCAACCAGATTCAGGCGCTGTCGCGCGTGCTGCACCAGCAGGCCATCGAGACCGCCGACGACAAGGACGTGGACGTGCTGGCCGTGCGCGTGCAGGGCGGCCGCGCCTGCGTCAACCTGGCGATGGTGCGCGGCGGGCGGCACCTGGGCGACCGGCCTTACTTCCCCGTGCATGTGGAGGATGCCGCCGCCATCTATGCCGACGAGGAGGGCGAAGCGCGTCCGGTCGAGGCCCAGGTGTTGGAGGCTTTCATCGCCCAGCACTACATCGGCGTGCCCGTGCCGCCCGTGCTCGTCACCAGCGAGGCGGTGGATAAAGCCTTGCTGGAAGCCCTCACGCAGCAATCCGGCCTGCGCGTGACCGCCATCCACCAGCCCCGCGAGCAGCGCCGTGCCTGGCTGGACATGGCGCAAAAGAATGCCGACCTGCAACTGGCCCGCCTGCTGGCCGAGGAAGGCTCGCAACAGGCCCGCACCCGCGCCCTGGCCGAGGCGCTGCAGCTCGACGCCGACGACCTCGATCAGCTCACCATCGAATGCTTCGACATCTCGCACACGGCGGGCGAATCCACGCAAGCCTCGTGCGTGGTCTTTCACCACCACAAGATGCAGAGCAGCGAATACCGCCGCTACAAGATCGAGGGCATCACCGGCGGCGACGACTATGCCGCCATGCGCCAGGTGCTCACCCGCCGCTACAGCAAGGTGGCCGAAGCCATCCGCGAAATGGGAGGCGAGGCGGGCGGCGCGGAAGTCGCCAACACCCAGGCGCGCCTGCCCGACCTGGTGCTCATCGACGGCGGCAAGGGCCAGGTGGGCGTGGCGCGCGAAGTCTTTACCGCGCTGGGGCTGGACCTGTCGCGCATCGTGGGCGTGGAGAAAGGCGAGGGCCGCAAGGTCGGCCTGGAAGAACTGGTGTTTGCCGATGGCCGCGAGAAGGTCTATCTGGGCCACGACTCGGCCGCCCTCATGCTGGTGGCGCAGATCCGCGACGAGGCGCACCGCTTCGCCATCACCGGCATGCGCGCCGCCCGCGCCAAGGTGCGCGTGGGCGGGGGGCAGTTGGAGGAGATACCGGGCGTCGGCCCCAAGAAGCGCGCCCGCCTGCTGCAGCGCTTCGGCGGCGTGCGCGGCGTGGCGGCGGCCAGCGTGGAAGACCTGGCGACGGTGGACGGCATCTCACGCGATCTGGCCGAGGAGATTTACCGCGCGCTGCGGTGATTGCGCGGGCCATAATCGCGCCATGTTCTGGACGATCCCCACCCTGATGACCTGGACGCGCATCGTCGCGATACCCTTGATCGTGGGGGTGTTCCACGCACCCTTGGCCCCTGCCACCTGCAACCTCATCGCCACGGCGATGTTCATCGTCTTCGCCGCCACCGACTGGCTCGACGGCTACCTGGCGCGCAAGCTCAACCAGACCTCGTCGTTCGGCGCCTTCCTGGACCCGGTGGCCGACAAGTTCCTCGTCTGCGCCTCGCTGCTGGTGCTGGTGCATCTGCAGCGCGCCGACGTGTTCGTGGCGCTCATCATCATCGGGCGCGAGATCGCCATCAGCGCCCTGCGCGAATGGATGGCGCAGATCGGCGCCAGCAAGAGCGTGGCCGTACACATGATCGGCAAGATCAAGACCACGGTGCAGATGGTGGCCATCCCGTTCCTGCTGTACGACGGGCGCCTGTTCGGCGTGATCGACACCGGCGTGTGGGGCACCTGGCTCATCTGGGCGGCGGCGGTGCTCACCGTGTGGTCCATGGTCTATTACCTGCAAAAGGCGCTGCCCGAGATACGGGCCCGGGTCCAATGAATGCTTGCATGTTTTGGGCTTGCAGCGCAGAATGGGCAAGCGCGGGTGGCTACAATTTCAGGAGCGGACTGACGGTCGCCACGGCCCGCGAAGCCGTGCGGCATGGGGAGTGTCAATACGGAATCCCGCCCATACGGCACTTATGAGACATACCGCCCCGCAAGCCCCGTGCTAGCGTGGAATGCGGCTAGAATTCACCCAACGCTGTCACAAAATGCCGCGTTGTATTGACACCCCGAAACCCGATGGCTTTAATCTGATGCAGCAGTGCCTGCTTGCTGTGTATGCCAGTCATTCCCTCGTCCGATCGCCCCGCAGTTCTTGCTGCGCTGCCTGACGCGTGAAGACCAGATATCCAAGAGACATTCCATCAACTCTTTTACCGAGAGGCTTCTTGTGAACAAAACCGAACTGATCGAGCACATCGCTAACAACGCCGACATCTCCAAGGCCGCTGCCGCGCGTGCTCTGGAATCCACGATCGAGGCTGTCAAGAAGACCCTGAAGAAGGGCGGCACCGTGTCGCTCGTCGGTTTCGGCACTTTCGCCGTCGGCAAGCGCGCCGCCCGCACAGGCCGCAATCCGCGCACGGGCGCTACGATTAAAATCAAGGCTGCCAAAGTTCCAAAGTTCCGTCCCGGCAAGGCATTGAAGGATGCCTTGAACTAATGACCGGACCACGGCGGGGTCCTTAGCTCAGTTGGTAGAGCGGCTCCTTTACACGGAGTAGGTCGGCGGTTCGAGACCGTCAGGACCCACCACCCACCGAACAAAGGCGAACGCAAGTTCGCCTTTTTGTTTTTTGCGAATTCTGAAAGATCGACCATGTTTGAATCCATCCGCAAGCACTCCAAGATCGTCATGATCGTGCTGTTCTTGCTGATCATTCCATCGTTTGTGCTGGTGGGCATCGACCGCAACTACTTCTCCGAATCCAGCCCCGTGGTCGCCCGCGTGAACGGCGACAAGGTCACCCAGGCCGACTGGGACAACGCCCACCGCATGGAGACCGACCGCATCCGCGCCCAGTCCCCCACGGTCGATGCCAAACTGCTCGATTCGCCCCGCGCCCGCTACGCCACGCTGGAACGCCTGGTGCGCGACCGCGTGCTGGCCGCCGCCGCGAAAGACATGCACCTGGTCACCAGCGACGCGCGCCTGGCCCGCAGCCTGCAAGAGATTCCCGCCATCGCCGGGCTGCGCCGCCCGGATGGCACGCTGGACGCCGAAGCCTACCGCGCCCTCGTCGGCGCACAGGGTCTGACGCCCGAGGGCTTCGAGGCCAACGTGCGCCGCGACCTCTCCGTCAACCAGGTGCTGGGCGGCGTCATGGGCTCCGCCTTCGGCACCGACGCGCAGGTCAAGCTGGCCCTGGACGCGCTGTACGAGCAGCGCGAGGTGCAGGTGGCCCGCTTCAAGGCCGCCGACTACGCCGCCAAGGTCGAGCCGACGGACGCCGACCTGCAGGCGTACTACGACGCCCACCCCGCGCAGTTCCAGCAGCAGGAACAGGCCGCAGTCGAATACGTGGTGCTCGACCTCGACAGCGTGCGTGCCGGTATCACGCTGGCCGAGGACGACCTGCGCACCTACTACAAGGAAAACCTGGAGCGCCTGTCCGGCAAGGAAGAACGCCGCGCCAGCCACATCCTCATCAACGCCGCCAAGGACGCCCCCGCCGCCGACCGCGACAAGGCCAAGGCCCGCGCCACCGCGCTGCTGGAGCAGGTGCGCAAGGCCCCGACCACCTTCGCCGAAGTCGCCAAGAAGTCGTCTGACGACAAGGGCTCGGCCGCTGCGGGCGGCGACCTGAACTTCTTCGGTCGCGGCGCCATGGTCAAGCCTTTTGAGGACGCGGTCTTCGCGCTCAAGAAGGGCGAGATCAGCGACGTGGTGGAAACCGACTTTGGCTACCACATCATCCAGTTGACGGACATCAAGACCCCGCCCCAGCCCAGCTTCGAGCAACTGCGCCCCACGCTGGAGGCGGAACTCAAGCAACAGCAGGCCCAGCGCAAATTTGCCGAGGTCGCCGAGTCCTTCACCAACGGCGTCTATGAGCAGGCCGACAGCCTGCAGCCGGTGGCTGACAAACTCAAGCTCAAGGTGCAGACCGCCACGGGCGTGACGCGCGCGCCAGCCCCGGGCGCACAAGGCCCGCTCGCCAACGCGAAGTTCCTGGAAGCCCTGTTCGCCCAGGACTCCGTGCAGAACAAGCGCAACACCGAAGCCATCGAAACCGGCCCCAGCCAAATGGTGGCCGGTCGCATCACGGCCTACACGCCTGCCCGCACCCTGCCGCTGGACGAGGTGCGCCCCCGCGCACGCAGCCTGTACGTCGCGCAGAAATCCGCCGAACTGGCCCGCAAGGAAGGCGAGGCCAAGCTCGCGGCCTGGAAGGCCACCCCCGCTGCCGCGACCGGCCTGGCCGCCGCCGTGCAGATCTCGCGCGAGCAGCCCCAGGGCTTCCCGCGCGCCCTGATCGACGCCGCGCTGCACGCCCCGGCGGACGCGCTGCCCAGCTGGGTTGGCGCCGACCTGGGTGCCGAGGGCTACGCCGTCGTCAAGGTCAACCGCGTGATTCCGCGCCAGCCGCCCCAGGCCGACCGCGCCCGGCAGGAGCGCCAGCAGTACGTGCAGTGGTGGACGACGGCCGAGGGCCTGGCGTACTACGAACTGCTCAAGCAGCGCTTCAAGGTGCAGATCAAGGCCCAGCGCCCGGACGCCGCAGCGCAGGCGCCTGCCGCAAATTGAATGGAGTGGCCCGTGGGGTGAAAATCCCGGGCTATAATCCACGGCTACGGTGGCTGTAGCTCAGTTGGTAGAGTCCCAGATTGTGATTCTGGTTGTCGTGGGTTCGAGTCCCATCAGTCACCCCAGGTAAATTAAGCAAAAAAGCGCTGCAACGAAGGTTGCAGCGCTTTTTTTTGCTTTGGGTATCCCTGGCCTGCCCAGAGGGACTCGAACCCCCGACCTATTGCTTAGAAGGCAATTGCTCTATCCAGTTGAGCTATGGGCAGATTGGCGTGAACGCGAGGCCCGGATCATACCTGCGCCGGGTTTGAATTCCTGTGGCGGGATGGCGGAGGATGCGGGTATAACGGTGCTGCACGCCCGCCATCCCATTGCTTCATCGCCACCCATGCCCCACAGCGTTTCCCTGATCAACACCATCGCCGCCGCCCTGGGCCTGGCCCTGGCGCTGGGGTTCGTGGCCGCGCGGTTGCGGCTGCCTGCGCTGGTGGGCTATCTGCTGGCGGGCGTGGTGATCGGGCCGTTCACACCGGGGTTCGTGGCCGATGCGGCCATGGCGAGCCAACTGGCAGAGATTGGCGTGATGCTGCTGATGTTCGGCGTGGGGCTGCATTTCTCGCTGGGCGACCTGCTGGCGGTGCGCAAGATCGCCGTGCCGGGGGCCGTGGTGCAGATGATGGTGGCCACCGCTCTGGGCATGGCGCTGGCCACCTGGTGGGGCTGGACGCCGGGCGGGGCGCTGGTGTTTGGCCTGGCGCTGTCGTGCGCCAGCACGGTGGTGCTGCTGCGCGCGCTGGAGGCGCTGGGCATTCTGGACAGCCATACGGGCCGCATCGCCGTGGGCTGGCTGGTGGTGGAAGACCTGGCGATGGTGCTGGTGCTGGTATTGCTGCCGCCGCTGGGTGAATGGCTGGGCGGCAGCAGCGCCAGCGGGCAGGCGCCGGACGGGGGCACGCTGCTGCGCGCCCTGGGCTGGACGCTGCTGCAGGTGGGCGGCTTCGTGGCGCTGATGCTGCTGGTGGGGCGCCGCGTGTTCCCCTGGGTGCTGTGGCAGGTGGCGCGCACGGGTTCGCGCGAGCTGTTCACGCTGTGCGTGGTGGCGGCAGCCGTGAGCATTGCGTTCGGCTCGGCGGCGCTGTTCGGCGTGTCGTTCGCGCTGGGGGCGTTCTTTGCGGGCATGGTGATGCGCGAGTCGCAGTTCAGCCACCGGGCGGCGCAGGAATCCTTGCCGTTGCGCGATGCGTTCGCCGTGCTGTTCTTCGTGTCGGTGGGCATGCTGTTCAACCCGTCCGTGCTGTGGGACAGGCCCGTGCAGGTGCTGGCGGTGGTGGCGATCATCATGCAGGGCAAGACGCTGGCCGCCGCCGCGCTGGTGCTGGCCTTCCGCTACCCGCTGAACACGGCCCTCACGGTGTCGGCCAGTCTGGCGCAGATTGGGGAGTTCTCGTTCATCCTGGTGGCGCTGGGCACGTCGCTGGGCATGCTGCCGCCCGAAGGGGCCAGCCTGGTGCTGGCGGGCTCGCTGATCTCCATGGCGCTCAACCCCATGCTGTTTCGCGCCATTGCGCCGCTGCAGGACTGGCTGCGCGCCCGCTCGGCCTGGGCGCGGCGGTTGGAGCAGCGCGACGACCCGCTGGCCGAGCTGCCCATGACCACCGATTCGCGCTACCTGGCGCGGCAGGTGGTGCTGGTGGGCTACGGCAAGGTGGGGCGGCGCGTGGCGAGTGTGCTCACGGCCAACGACATCCCCTTCGTGGTGGCCGAGCAGAACCGCGAGTTGGTGGAGTCGCTGCGCGCATCGGGCATCGCCGCCGTGTATGGCGACGCGGTGGAGCCTGCGGTGCTGATCCAGGCGCACATCGCGCGCGCGGCCATGCTGGTGATTGCCACGCCGGACTCGATGAACGTGCAGCAGATGATCGCCACCGCCACCACGCTCAACCCGCAAATCGAGACCGTCGTGCGCAGCCACAACGGCGACGAGGCCCGGCGGCTGGCGCAGGAGTGCGGCTGCACGGTGTTCCTGGCCGACGAGACGCTGGCCCAGGCCATGGCGCGCCACGTGCTGGAGCGCACCGAGGCGCGCCAGGCGCGGGCCACGGCGCCCGCCCCGCTGCACAGCCGGGTTGGATGATTAAAAGCCAAATAGGCCGCTAGTGCTTGCTGGATAGGCGCTGGCAGCTATTATTTTAGTAGTGCAGCGCGCGCTTACTGCGTTTCCTCGAACACCAGCGCAGGCGTCACCATGACGCGGGCCGTGTCGCCCAGTTCCTGGATCAGCCGGTTGGCGAAGTAGCCGTTTTGCGTATCGGGCTCCAGAGCGGCGACAGCCAGGTTGGCGCGGGACTGGTTCAAAGGCACGTAGAAGCTGCCCGCCGGAATGTCGATGGCGCTGCGCACGGTGGCCACCTGCACGCGCACGATGCTGCCTTCGCCCGCGATGGCGCCGCGCACGTCCTGGCGGCTGCTGGTTTCGCGGGCAGTCTCGCGGTAGGTGTCGGCCAGGGCAGAGCCCGGCTCGGCCACGCGCATCACCTGCAGGCCCAGCAGGCGCAGGCGCTCGGCGGCCTCGGCGGCGCTGGCCGACAGCCAGTAGCCGCAGGGCCGGGCGCGGGTCTTGACGGGGCGCAGGGTGAGCGAGGAGTTCCATTCCACGCGGATGGAGCGGTCCACGCCCGTGTCGGGGTCCAGAAAGTCCAGCTCGCGCTGGCCGGGCGTGGCGGCGGCTTCCACCACCACCTGGTCGCGGCAGGCTTGCGAGCTGATGTCGCGTGCGACGAAGGAGCGCACCTGCTCCAGGTTGGCGGCGCGGTCGGCCGTGCTGCGCAGCGCGCTGACGATGGCCGTGACCTGCGTGTGGACGCGGCGCTGGATGTGCATGCGGCCTATGCCCACGCCGCGCGTCTCGATCAGCAGGCTGACGGTGTTCTTCAGGCCGTTCACGTTGCGGCCCGTGTCGGGCTGCGCGCCGCCCATGGAGATGCGCTTGTCGTCCGGGTTGGTGGACGTGGTGTAGTACCAGTCGCTCGTGAGGCCCTGGGCCTTGAGCGCCGCCACCATGGGCGGGTGGTACCACTCCTGCGATGCCTTGGTCAGAAACTCGGGGTAGTTGGCCGTGGTGGCGTACTGCAGCAGTGCGTCGTAGCGCTGGATGGCGTTGAACTTCTGCAGGTAGCGGCCCACGACGGTGTACTCGTGTGCGTCCACCACCAGGATGGGGCGGTAGTCGTTGACCACGCGGGCCAGGGCGCGCGCCTCGGGCGTGTTCAGCAACAGGTGGTCGCGGTTCATGTCCACGCCGTTGGCCGTGACGCGGGTGCCCGCAGCGGCGCCGTCGGGGTTGGCGCGCGGCACGATCACCACGTTGATGCGGTCCAGCAGCGGCTCCAGCAGGCCCTGCGCCAGTTCACGGGCGATGACCAGCAGGGCTTCGCTGCCTGCGGGCTCGTCGCCGTGCTGCTGGCCGATCAGCACCACGGTGGGGCGGTTGCTCTTGTCCAGGTCCACCAGCTCCGTGCCCGCCGCGCGGGTGGCCAGCAGGCCCAGGATGGGCTCGCCGCGCTGCGACATGCCCAGCCGCAGCAGCTTGGTGCGCGTGGGGCCGCGCGCGCCGGGGTTGTCCAGCGACTGCAGCCACTGCGCCAGTTCGGCATTGGTGGTGAAGGATCTGCGGTGGGGGGCCAGGCCCGGCGTGCCGTAGGCGATGGCGGGGTCGGGGAAGCGGGCGGCCACGGCAGGGCCGTAGGGGGCCGTGAGCGGCGCCTCGTCCTGCACCACCAGCGGCGCGGGGGCGGGCAGCGGGCTGGCGATGGCGCCGGTCTGCGGGGCCTGCTGGCCCGACGGCGCAGGCACCACGGTGGCGGGCTGCGGGCGCGGCAGCGGCGCCGGGGCTGTTGCGGTATTCGGGCGCGCCGCCGGGGTGGACGGCCAGGGGGGCAGGGGCGTGCTCGAACAGGCCGCCAGCAGCGCGGCAGCCAGCAGCGCGGAGGCTTTGCGGAAAGTGGGGTGCATGGTCATGGTTGTGAGGGCTGTGGGGGCGGCGATGCCGGGGCGATGTTACCTGTCCGCAGCCGCAGCAGGGCGCGCACGAAACCGTGGTCCGAGCGGCTGCGGTCGTGCCCTTCGTGCAGGTGGTCGTTGAAGTAGTCCACGCGCCGCACGTCGCCCACGCTGTTGCGGCCATGGGGCAGGAACTCCTCGCTCACCAGGATCTGGTCGAGCACGCTGGGCATGCCCTGGTGGATGTGGGAGTAGGCCACGTCCTTCTTCAGCGCCGCGTCACCCTGCAACTCGTAGGCGTTGAACAGGGCCACGTCGCGGGCGGTACGGTCGTAGGCGATGTCGTTGGTGGCGCAGATGAGCTGCGTGCTCACGCTGTCGGGCGTGTCGTTGAAGTCGCCCATCACCACCAGCGGCATGCTGGTGCGGTGCAGTATGTCGATGACCAGGCAGCGCAGCGCCATGGCCTCGGCGCCGCGCATGATGAGCGAGCGCAGCGACGCCAGGGCCATGACCTTGCGGTCGTCCCGGTCTTCCAGCGGGTTGCCCTGCGCGTCCTGCAAGAACTTGGGGCGCTTGGACTTGAGGTGGGCCGTCAGCACGTTCAGCGGCTGGCCGTGCTTCATGCGCAGGGTCGCCACCAGCGGCGGGCGCTCGAAACGGGTGTGCGCACCGATGTCCGGCACCTGAACCTGAAAGCCCGGCGGGAACTCCGCGAACGACTGCAGCGCTTCGACTTTCAGCCGGGTCGCCAGGCCCACGCGCGGCGTGCCCTGGGCGCCCGCCTGCGTGGGGCTGTTCTCTGCGCCGGGCACGGCCACAAAGTCGTAGCGCAGGCCGCTGCGCGAAAGGGCGCCCTTGAAGGCGGCCTCGTCCCACACTTCCTGCACCGCCAGCACGTCGGCGTTGAGCGCGCGAAAGCGCTCGCCCAGCCACGTGAGCTTGCGGTCGAATTCGGCCTGGGTGTAGGGCTCCTGGTTGTCGTAGAACATGCGCCCGGGGTTGGCCAGGTTGAGCACGTTGCAGGTTGCCACCATCAGGGTGGCCAGGGGCTGGGGCGGGTCGTTGGGGCGCATGAGGCCCCCACTTTACAGGGTGGCTGAAGGTTTCAAGCCATTTTGGCTGCCAGCGCTTGTGCAGCAAGCGCTGGTAGCTATTATTTCAGGAGCAATCCTGAAGATCAGCGGTTGAACGAGCCGCGCGAACCGCCGCCCGAGCCGCGCTGGCCGCCGTTGCCACGGCCACCGCCGTAGCCGCCACCACCGCCGCCGCCCCCATTGCGGAAGCCGCCGCCACCGCCGCGCCGACCGCGCCCGGCCATGCTGTCCACGCTGGTGCGCATGGGGTCGGGCTGGCCGCCGCCGCTGGAATGGCGGTGGTTGGGGTTGCTGTGCCCGCCGTGCGTGCCCAGGTGGGCATTGGGGTGGGGCGGCTGGTCTTCGTAGCGATGGCCGCCGCCACCGTCCTGGCGCGGGCCTCGGCTGCGGGCCGGGGCGCTCTGGCTGGGACGACCGCCCCCCGCATGGCCCTGGCTGTTGTTTCCATTGCGGCCACCACGACCGCCGCCATTGCCACTGCCATTGCCGCCGCCCTGCTTGGGGCCGCGCTCGCCCTGGGTGGCCTTGTTGGTGCGGATGCGTTCCATCATCTCGCTGCGGGCGGCCTTGGCCGCTGCCTGCATCACCTCGCGGCTGGGCGGCTTGCCCGCGCCGCCCCAGATGGTCTGGCGGCCCATGGCGATGGGCTCGGCCTTCTCGCCGGGCTCGGGGCCGAAGCCGTCGATCACCTGCACGGGGATGTCCTGCTTGGTAAAGCGCTCGATCTCCATCATGAAGCCTTCCTCGTCCATGCAGACCAGGCTCACGGCCTCGCCGCTGGCGCCCGCGCGGCCCGTGCGGCCGATGCGGTGTACGTAGTCCTCGGGCACGTTGGGGATTTCGTAGTTGACCACGTGCGGCAGGTCGTCGATGTCGATGCCGCGCGCCGCGATGTCGGTGGCGACCAGGGCTCGGATCTCGCCGCTCTTGAAGCCTGCCAGCGCCTGCGTGCGGGCGCTCTGGCTCTTGTTGCCGTGCAGGGCCATGGCCTGCACGCCGTTCTTGGTCAGGAACTCGGCCACGTTGTTCGCGCCGAACTTGGTGCGGGTGAAGACCAGCACCTGGCTCCAGTTGTGCTGCTGGATGATGTGCAGCAGCACCTGCTTCTTCTTGCCCCGGCCCACGGGGTGGATCACCTGCGTGATGCGCTGCACCGTGGTGTTGCGCGGCGTGACCTGGATGCTCTGCGGGTTCTTCAGCAGCGTGTTGGCGAGGTCGCGGATTTCGTCGCTGAAGGTGGCGGAGAACAGCAGGCTCTGCTTGTCCTTGGGCACCAGGGCCAGCACCTTCTTCACGTCGTGGATGAAGCCCATGTCGAGCATGCGGTCGGCTTCGTCGAGCACCAGCACTTCGACGGTGGACAGGTCCAGGAAGCCCTGCTGCTGCAAATCGAGCAGGCGGCCCGGCGTGGCGACCAGGATGTCCACACCGCGCTTGATGCGGTCGATCTGCGGGTTCATGCCCACGCCGCCGAAGACGACGGTGGAGCTGATGTCGAGGTACTTGCCGTATTCGCGCACGGATTCCTCGACCTGGGCGGCCAGTTCGCGCGTGGGCGTGAGCACCAGGGCGCGGATGCCCTTGCCGCCGAACTTGCTCTTGGGCGCCGTGCCTTGCGCGAGGCGGTGCAGCATCGGCAGGGTGAACGCCGCAGTCTTGCCGGTGCCGGTCTGCGCGCCTGCCAGCAGGTCGTGGCCTTCGAGCACGGCGGGGATGGCCTGGGCCTGGATGGGCGTGGGCGTTTCGTAGCCCGTTTCATGCACAGCCTTCAGGATGGCAGGAGCCAGGTTCAGTTCGTCAAATGTCATGTTTTTGAATGCGCCCGTCCGGGGCGCTGGGGTATCGGCCTGTCGCGCAACCTGTGCAGGCTGCCGAGCCAGTCATTCAAGCCGATGGGGTTCAGGATTGGGAGCCTGCAAGCGCAGCCTGCATCGTCCCCAGCAAAGTGCTGATGTGGCGGGCAACTGGAGCCGTCACGGGCGGTATTGTCGCATGGCCCGATAATCGAGGTTTGTCCGCTCACTTTTCCGCAGGTTAGACCCCCCAATGGCCCAATACGTTTATTCGATGAACCGCGTCTCCAAGACCGTGCCGCCCAAGCGGCAGATCTTGAAGGACATCTCCCTGAGTTTCTTCCCCGGCGCCAAGATCGGCGTGCTGGGCCTCAACGGCTCGGGCAAGTCCACCTTGCTGAAAATCATGGCGGGCGTGGACAAGGAGATCGAGGGCGAAGCCATCCCCATGCCCGGCATCAAGATCGGCTACCTGCCGCAGGAGCCGCAGCTCAACCCCGAGCACACGGTGCGCGAGAGCGTGGAGGAGGCCATGGGCGAGGTCTTTGCCGCCAAGGCCAAGCTCGAAGAGGTGTACGCCGCCTATGCCGAGCCGGACGCAGACTTCGACGCGCTGGCGGCCGAGCAGGCCCGGCTGGAGGCCGTGATCGCCACGGCGGGCACGGATTCCGAACACCAGCTGGAGATCGCCGCCGACGCGCTGCGCCTGCCCCCGTGGGACGCCAAGGTCGGCGTGCTCTCCGGCGGCGAAAAGCGCCGCATCGCGCTGTGCCGCCTGCTGCTGTCCAAGCCCGACATGCTGCTGCTCGACGAGCCCACCAACCACCTGGATGCCGAATCGGTCGATTGGCTGGAGCAGTTCCTGCACCGCTTCCCCGGCACCGTGGTCGCCATCACCCACGACCGCTACTTCCTCGACAACGCGGCCGAGTGGATTCTGGAACTGGACCGCGGCCACGGCATTCCGTACAAGGGCAACTACAGCACCTGGCTGGACCAGAAGCAGGCCCGCCTCGAATCCGAGCAAAAGGGCGAGGAAGCCCGCGCCAAGGCCCTGAAGAAAGAACTGGAATGGGTGCGCCAGAACGCCAAGGGCCGCCAGGCCAAGAGCAAGGCGCGTATCGCCCGCTTCGAGGAACTGAGCGACTACGAATACCAAAAGCGCAACGAGACGCAGGAAATCTTCATCCCCGTCGCCGAGCGCCTGGGCACGCAGGTCATCGAGTTCAAGGGCGTTACCAAGTCCTTCGGCGACCGCGTGCTGATCGACAACCTGTCGATGAACATCCCCGCCGGGGCCATCGTCGGCATCATCGGCCCGAACGGGGCCGGCAAGTCCACGCTGTTCAAGCTCATCGCGGGCCGCGAGCAGCCCGACAGCGGCGAGGTCGTGATCGGCTCCACCGTCAAGATGGCCTACGTGGACCAGAGCCGCGATGCGCTCTCGGACGAGAAGACCGTGTGGGAAGACATCTCCGGCGGCCTGGACATCATCAACATCGGCAAGTTCCAGATGGCGAGCCGCGCCTACGCGGGCCGCTTCAACTTCAACGGCGGCGACCAGCAGAAGAAGGTGGGCATGCTCTCGGGCGGCGAGCGCGGGCGCCTGCACCTGGCCAAGACGCTGATCGCGGGCGGCAACGTGCTGCTGCTGGACGAACCCTCGAACGACCTGGACGTGGAAACCCTGCGCGCCCTGGAAGACGCGCTGCTGGAATACGCGGGCACGGTGTTGGTAATCAGCCACGACCGCTGGTTCCTCGACCGCATCGCCACCCACATCCTGGCCGCCGAAGGTGACAGCCAGTGGACGTTCTTCGACGGCAATTACCAGGAATACGAAGCCGACAAGAAAAAACGCCTGGGCGAAGAGGGCGCCAAGCCCAAGCGCATGCGCTACAAGGCCCTGAAATAAGCGCCTGGCTCAAGTAGGATGGCGACAGGCACCACCCGCCCGACGATTCTTCTGCTTCCATGTCCCAGCCCGCGTTGAACGCCCGAACCGTTTTCCGCGCCTGCGTGGTCAACGCGGTGCGCGGGGGCGAGGCCTTGATGCAGCAACTCATCAAGGTCACGCAGGGGGCGCTGGCCGAACAGGAGCGGGTGGTGCGCGACATCCTGCAGCGCAACCTGCTCAGCGACAGCCTGCGCCTGCTCAACCAGCACGAGGCGGCCCTGGTCAAGGGCTATCCCATGGCGCTGCTGGAGACCTTTGCCGAAGGCCCGTCCGTTGCCAAGGGCCGCACCACCGCCGAAGAAACGGGCATGGACTTCGGCGAGCTGTCGCTGATGGACGAGAGCGAGATGCAGGCCCAGGTGGAGCTGTCCAAGGCCCAGCAGTCGGCCCTGCATGCCACCGACGCCGTGCTGGCGGAACTCAACACCCTGGTCAGCTCGGCCCAGGGCCTGCGCAGCGTGCAGCCCGAGCGCAACCCGCTGCGCCCCGAAAGCTACATCCGCGCGCTGCAGCGGGTGGTGGGCGACACCGGCGTGTCGCCCGAGGTGCGGCAGCTCTGGATGCAGCACATGCGCGACCTGCTGGGCAAGCTGCTGGTCGAGGAATACCGGCGCACGGCGGCCAGCCTGCGCGAGCACGGCATACAGCCCGTGGGCTATGCCGTGCTGGGCACGCCGGGCAGCAGCGGGCGCGCGGGCCTGGGCACGGGCTACGGCGGCACCGGCTATGGGTCAGGCTACGGCGGCCCGGGCACGGGCTATGGCGGCGGCTATTCGGGCTATGGCCCCATGGGCGACTATGGGCGCGGCGGCATGGGCCCTGCGGTCGGCTGGGGTGGTGACTCGCAGCAAGGCGGCATCGCGCCCGCTGCTGAAGAAGCGCTGCTGACCGTCGGCATCCTGCGCCAGATGCTGGCCGGGGGGGACCCGTTCGACCCGCGCAGCTACGGCGCGGTGCCGGTCATGGGCGCGGCGCCGGTCCAGGCCGTACACGTGGGGCACCCAGCCCATGGGCCCCAGGGTGCGGGCGGCGCCTACTACCCCGCCAACGCCAACGCCAACGCCGCCGCCGAGGCCATGGAAGACATCGCCCAGCTGGAGCGCATCGTGGGCCGCCTGTCGGGCCATCCGGGCGGCGCCGCGGTCGTCATCAACAGCCAGCCCGGATCGCTGCAGGGGCCTCTGGCGGGCTGGCGCGCGCCGTCTGGCATGGCGCCGGTCGTCTATGCCACCATGCCCATGGACGCGGCGCTGCAGTCCCCCGCCATGGCGGTCGAGGTGGTGGGCCGCATGATGGCCAACATCGCGCAGGACACCCGCCTGCTGCCGCCGGTGCAGAAGGCTGTGCAGACCCTGGAGCCCGCGCTCAAACAGCTCGTGCAGCACGACCAGCGCTTTTTCACCGACAGCGCCCACCCCGCGCGGCGCCTGCTGGACGAGCTGACGCAGCGCAGCCTGGCCTTCACATCCGAGGCAGCATCCGGGTTCAGCAGCTTCATGCGCCTGCTCAAAGGCGCTGTCGATCATCTGGCCGCAGCCGAGATCCGCGACGCAGGCCCCTTCGACACCGTGCTCAAGGCCCTGCAATCGGCCTGGGACACGCAGGAGAAGAAACTCAAGGACCACCAGGAAGCACAGCAAAAGGCCCAGGAGCATGCCGAGCAGCGCGAGCTGCTGGCCGAGAAGATCGCCGCCGACATCCGCAGGCTGCCCGGTGCAGGCAAGGTGCCCCGCGACATCCTGGACTTTGCGGTGGGCCCCTGGGCCGA
The DNA here is from genome assembly GCF_047607405.1 of Acidovorax sp. GTDB lineage: Bacteria > Pseudomonadota > Gammaproteobacteria > Burkholderiales > Burkholderiaceae_C > Acidovorax. The sequence continues at coordinate 72,460 of NZ_JASGDA010000108.1, forward strand.
CGTGGTGGCCCTGGCGCAGGTGCTCCAGCCGCCTGATGCGCCCGAAGACGACCCTGGCGGCTACCTGGCCTTGGTGCCCGTGCTGCTGTGGAGCTCGCAGCCCGAGCTGACGCGCCTGGAGCCCGACCGCCTCAACGAATCCATCCCGGGCCTGCTCGCCAAGCTGCGCAAGGGCTTGAAGACCATCGGCTACCCGCCCGCGCAGACCAGCGCCTTGCTGCAGCGGCTGGTGGGCTTGCACCAGCAAGCCTTCGAGAAGCCTGCGCCCGCTGCCGAGCCAGTGCCAGAACCCATGCCGGAGCCCTTGCCGGAACCTCCCGTCGAGCAGGCCCCGCCCGCGCCCGAGGCAGGCCCCAGCGCCCAGGCGCCTGGCGAGCAGGCCGCCCCCGACCCATTCGGGCAGTTCACGATCGGCACCTGGGTGGAGCTGGTGACCAACGGTCGCACCGTGCGCACCCAGCTCACCTGGGCCAGTCCGCACGGCACGCTGTTCCTCTTCACCGCGCCGGACGCGAGCACCCAGTCGATGACGCGGCGCATGCGTGACAAGCTGGCGGCGGAAGGCGCGCTGCGCGTGGTGTCTGCGCCAGCCCCGGCGCCCGAGCCGAAGCCCCGGGGTGTCAACTCGCGGCTGGCGCCGCTGACCAAGCCCGCGCCGCTGCCCTCCGCCAAGCCACCCAAAAACCGCTGATGCGCCTCAGCGCAGCAGCTTCTTGCGCACCAGGTGGATGTGGTTGCGCAGCGCGTACAGCTCGTCCGCGTAGGACAGCGGCACACTCACCTTCTCCACCTGCGCTTCCAGCCCGTCCAGCGCCTTGAGCAGCGCGGCGGAATCGGCCTTGCCCGTCTCCATGTCGTTCTCGATCTCGCGCAGGCGGCCGTACCAGCGGAACACGCGCGAGCGCACGCGGAACTGGTACAGCGGCGGCACGACGCGCGACAGCGGGAGCATGAAGGCCAGCAGCAGGCCCAGCACCAGCCCCATGCGCTCGATCAGGTTGGCGATCCAGAACGGCAGGTAGCGCTGCAGCACGGGCACCGGCTCGTTCATGGCGCGGTCGGCCTCGCGGGCAATGGGCAGTTCGCTGGCGCGCGAGTTGGGGAACTCCCGCGCCCGGTTGAACCAGCCCGCGCCGCCGTGCAGCTTCTGCGCGTTCTGGGCGAACAGCGTGAGCAGGGCGGGGTGCGTGCCGTCGCGTGCCAGCAGCGAGGTGGTGGACGCCACCAGCCGCACGTCGCGGGCGGGCACGTTGGCGGCCAGGTCCACCACGCCGCGCGGCAGCGTGACGGGCGTGAGGAACGGAAAGCGCCGCGCATACGCCTCGTTCTGCCCGAAGTCCAGCAACTGCACGCCGGGCGTCTGCAGCAGCATCTGCACCATCAGCGACTCGGGGGCGGATGCGAACACCAGCGCGTCCAGCTTGCCCGCCAGAAAATCCACCGTGGCGGGCGTCTGCTCCAGGCGCGACAGCTGTACCTCGCCGGGCTCGACCTTGTTCGCTTGCAGCAGGCGTTCCATCAGCTTGGGCACGCCGCTGCCGTCCGATCCCACGTTCACCCGCCACCCGGCCAGTTGCCGCAGGCTGGACAGGCGCGGCGTCTTGTGCAGGCTCTGGGCCGCGTCGGTGCGGTAGAACAGCCACACGGGTTCCACGAACAGGCTGCCCAGGGAGAGCAGCGCGTCCGTGTCCTCGGGCAGCAGGTCTGCCGTGCCGCCCTGCACGAAGGCCACGTCCGCCCGGCCCTCGCGCAGCAGTTGCAGGTTGTGCGACGAGCCTTCGCTCGGCAACAGCACGACCTCGATGCCGTCCGCCGCCAGTGCCTTCTGGTAGCGCTTGCCGAACTCCTCGTAGGCGCTCTGCGCCGGGCCGGTCGCCAGCGTCACCGTCTTGGGCGGGTTGGGGTTGAGCCACCAGTAGGCCAGCACCAGCAGGCCCACGGCCAAAAAGGCCAGCGGACCGGCGGACACGATCAGGTCGCGCAGCGTGAGAAGGGTGTTGCGGAAGGTTTGGGGCATGGGCTTAAAAATCCGTCGCACAGGGCAGGTGCAGGCCGTCTGCCGTGGTGATCGACCGCGCCATGCGCACCGCGCGCACGGTCGCCAGCGCCACCGCCTCTGCGGCCATGGTGGCCAGCACCATCATGCCCGGGCTTTTGCCCGCGCGGCCCGTGCCCAGGCTGAACAGCGTGTCGCCGTCCGACAGGGTGTGTACGGGGTTGATGCTGCGCGCCAGCCCGTCGTGCGCGGCCACGGCCAGGCGGTGGGCCTGGGCCTTGGTGATGACGGCGTCCGTCGCCACCACGCCGATGGTGGTGTTGGTGCCCGCCAGCAGCGGCTGGGGCGCCTCGCCGCGCAGCAGGGCGCGGCGGGAGTCGCGCAAGGCGAGGCCGTCCGCCGTGCGCGCTCCGGCAATCACCCGGGCGGTGTCGGGGTCGATCACGTCGCCGAGGGCGTTGCAGGCGACAAGGGCGCCCACCGTCACGCCATCGACCGTGACCGAGGCCGTGCCCACGCCGCCCTTCATCGCGCTGCCGATGCCGAAAATCTTGCCCACGGCGGCCCCAGCGCCCGCGCCCACGTTGCCTTCGCCGGGGTCGCGCGCGCTGGCGGCCTCGCAGGCCGCATAGCCCGCTGCCGCATCCGGGCGTATGCGCATGTCGCCCACCAGCAGGTCGAACAGCACGGCAGCGGGCACGATGGGCAGGCGGCCCACGCCCACGTCCAGGCCCACGCCGCGTTCTTCGAGCCAGCGCACCGCGCCGGTGGCGGCGTCCAGGCCCCAGGCGCTGCCGCCCGCCAGCACGATGGCGTGTACCTTGTCCACCAGGTTCGAGGGGTGGAGCAGGTCCGTCTCGCGCGTGCCGGGCGCGGCGCCGCGCACGTCCACGCCCGCCACGGCGCCTTCGCGGGCCAGGATGGCGGTGCAGCCCGTGGGGCGGCGGGTGTCGGTGAAGTGGCCGACCGCTATGCCGGCCACGCGGGTGATGGAGCCGGGATCCGTGTCAGGGGTGCGGGGCATGGTGGAGGCAGAGCGCGATGCGAAAGGGAAGACGTAACCATAGCCGAAGAATGGCGACCGACGGTGCGGCGCCCCGCTTTGCAGCCCGCCCCGGTCAGAACCTGTACCGCAGCGTGGCGCCGAATTCCCTCGGCGTTCCCCATGTCACTTGACCATACCAGTTGACCGCCCGCTGGTACTTCTTGTCCATGACGTTGTTCACGTTCAGCTGCAATGACAGCGCCGGGGAGAAGTCATACCGCGCCATCAGGCTGGCGACCGCGTAGGCGTTCTGCTGCTGGCGCTCGCCGTGCGGGCCGACGTTGTCGTAATACACCCGGCCTTGCCAGTTGACGCCGCCGCCCAGCGTCAGCTTGTGCCATGCGCCGGGCAGACGATAGGTCGTGAACAGGCGCAGCAAAGTGCGTGGGTGGTTGGTGTTGACGTCGTTGTTTGACGCATCCTTGGCCGAGAAGTGCGAAACGCCCAATGCCGCTTGCCAGCCGGACGCCAACTCGCCCGACAGTTCGGCCTCGAAGCCTTTGGACACCGCGCCCTGGGCGCCGTAGTAGGCGGTACCGTCGGTGCCCGGTATCAGATGGCCTACATCCTCCTGCGCCAGGTTGTCCTGTTCGATGCGGAACAGCGCCAGCGAGGCATTGAGCTTGCCATCCAGGAATGCGCCCTTGATGCCGGTCTCATAAGCCTTGCCCTTGACCGGATCCAGCCACGCGCCGGTGCGGTCACGGTAGTCCTGGTAATTGAAGATGCCCGTGTAGCTCCCATAGACCGAGTATGTGGCATCGAGGTCGTACACCAGCCCGGCATAGGGCACGAGTTTGTGGGCGTTGTAGTCGTATTCGCCGCTGGAGGCCCAGCCCGCGCCAGCGCGGTCGTAGCGGGTGTAGCGCCCGCCCACGATCAGCTTCAGCGGATCGGCCAGCGACAGGCGCAATGCGCCATAGGCCGCCGTCTGCCGGGTATGGTTGCGTTCGGACAGTTCGCGCGTGCCGTAGTCCCATTGCGGCTCGGCCACGGAGCCGAAGTCCCGCACGTTCAGTGGAGAATTCCAGGCCGTGCTGGAACCCACCCAGTCGAAGGCATAGCGGTGATCGGCATGCGCTATGCCCACGATGGCCTCATGCTCCCGCGCGGCCAGCGTGAACGGGCCGGACAACCGCACATCGACGCTGTTTTGCTTGCGATAGCCGGGGAAGCGGCCAATGGAGGGCTCATCTGCAATCAGGTCCGTACCAGGATCGGGAAAGCCCCAGACGAACAGCCGCTGGTTGTCCACGGTGCTTTTGCTGTGCATCAGCCGCATCTGGGCCTTCCAGCCGTTGTCGAACTGGTGGTCGAGATTGGCGAAGGCGTTGCGCACGTTGACCTTCTCGTTGTTCCATTCGGGCGCCACGGAGAAGGAACGGTCGAAACGGGTCGGGGTACCGTCGGTGTACCACGACGGCACGCCGCCATAGGTCAGGCCCCGGGCGTCGCCGTGCTGGTAGCTCGCGCCCACGCTCAGCGTGGTGGCGGGCGCCAGGTCGGCATCGACGACGCCGTACAGCGTGCTGCGCTGGCGCTCGTAGCGGTCGAAGAAAGCCTCCTTGTCCTCATGGGCGGCGACGATGCGACCCCGTATGCGACCGTCCTGCGTGAGCGGCGTGGAGACATCCAGCGTGCCGCGCCGGTTGTTCCAGGAGCCCAGGCTTAGAGTCGCTTCACCCTGGAAGGTCTTGCTGTCCGCATGCTTGCGCACCAGGTTGACCGAGGCCGATGGCTCCCCGGAACCTGACAGCAGGCCGGTGGCGCCGCGTACGACTTCGATGCGGTCGTAGATGATGGAGTCGAGTTCCGATTCGCCGGCGGCGTAGTTGCTCTTGTAATAGGTGGAGATGCCGTCGTACTGCAGATCAGAAATGCCGAAGCCGCGCGCGGCGAAAACGGTGCGCTCGCTGTCCAGTTGCTGCGCGGACACGCCGGTGGTGTTCAGCAGGATGTTGCCCAGGTCCTGCAGCCCCTGGTCGTCGATGCGCTGGCGCGTGACCACGCTGACGGACTGTGGCGTCTCGCGCGGCGAGAGGTCCAGGCCGGTGGCGGCTGCGGTGGCGCCCGTGGCGTAGCTGCCGGTGCCTTCGGTGGTGCCGCTGCGCCCGGCCTGCGCTGTGACCGTGACGGCGGCCAGTGTCGCCCCTTCGGTGCTGGCTGGCGCGGCGGGCCGTGGCAACTGCACCAGCGCATAGCGCCCTGGCCCTGTTTCCTGCGCCATCAGCCCCGAGCCCTCCAGCACGCGCGCGAAGCCTTCGGCCACCGTGTGGCGGCCGGTGACGCCGGGCGACTGTTTGCCGCCGGTCTGCGCCGCGCTGAAGGTCAAGGCCGCCCCGGCGGCGCTGGCGTAGCGGTTCAGCGTCTCGGTCAGCGGGCCGGGCGGTATGTCGAAATGGTGCGCGGCGGCGGCAGCCGGGGCGGGCTGCTGCGCCTGTGTCTGCGCTTGTACGTGCGGGGCAGCCTGGGTGAGCGTGCCGCAGATCAGCAGCACGCCCACCGCCTGCGCGATGGCGTGGCGGCGCGGGGCGGCTGCGCGGGTTGGCTGGGTGTGATGAACCGTCATGGTGCTTCCTTCCGTTGAAAAAATGGCTTTCAACGAGGGAGACACGCGAGGAGGCTGCAAAGTGAAAGGCGGGGCGAATTTTTTTCGCTTACCGCCGATTCTTGTGCTGAAAATATGGGTGAAATTGGCCGCTTGTGCTTATCTGGTAAGCACTGGCAGCTATGTTAATAATAGCGTTACATGGTGCCTCCAACGGTGCAGCGCCAAGTCGTCATCGGCGGCGCGGCGGCGTTGTTCGGTGCCGAGGGTCTCAGGCTGGTGCGCGTCCGCCGGGCCGATTGGCAAAAACCTTGTCCAGCGTTGAGGGTGTTGGCTTATCCATGGGCCTTCTTCTGCGCGTCCACGGAGCGCAGCATGGCTTCTCGCAGGATGGCGTTGATGCGTGTCTGGTAGCCTTTGCCCTGACTTTTGAGCCAGGCCAGCACGTCCGAGTCCACGCGCACGGTGGTGGCCGTTTTCGTGGGCTTGTAGAAGGGATTGCGCACGGCCTTTTGCCAGAATTCGGCGTTGAGGGGCGGAATGTCGCTGTAGTCGATGTCGCCTGCAGACATTTTCGCCAGGGCCTCGATTTCTGCCTGCTGCGCAGCGGTGAGCGGCGGCAGGGCGTTCAGGTTGACTTCATAGCGAACGGTTTTGCTCATAGCGTCTTCTCTCCTTCGGGTCTGCGTGCCGGGCCGAGATGATGCGGATGACCTCGGTGCCGTCCTCGTCGTCCCACGTGGTGTGGGCCACCAAGATCAGTATCTGGCCGTCAACAAGGCCCAGGGTCTGCCAGCGCAGTTCCCCGCCCTCGATGCGATCTTGTGCCGCCAGGGCAAACGGGTCGGCAAAGGCGCGGGCAGCAGTTTCAAAGCTCACCCGGTGTTTTTGAAGGTTTGTGCGGGCCTTTGCCGGATCCCATTCAAAACGGGTGTTCATACGCCAATGTTAGTACAAAATTGTATGTGCAGCAAAGCAAAGGCTCACCGCCCCTGCACCCGCGTGCGCCAGCCGTCCCACTGCCGTACCACGCGCACGGGGAAGCCTTCTTCCAGCGCCGCCAGGGCCTGGTCGGTGTCGGCCAGGGGCAGTACGCCGGACACGCGGATACCCGCCACGGCCGGGTCGCAACTGAGCCAGCCGCGCCGGTAGCGGGCCAACTCGGCTGTTACGTCGGCCAGGGGCATGTCGGTGGCGATGAGCTGGCCTTGCGCCCAGGCGCCGGTGCCAGCGGGGGCGGGCCGGAGATCCTGCGTGCCGGTGGCGCTGAAGCGCAGCCGCTCGCCCGCGCGCACGGGGCGGGGCATTGCGGGCTGCTCCCGGGGCGTGGCCTGCACCGCGTGTTCCAGCACCGTCACCGTGGTGGCGTTGCCTTCGGTGCGCACCTCGAAGCGCGTGCCCAGGGCCAGGATGCGGCCTTGCGGCGTATCGACGACGAAGGGGCGCGGCGGCGTCTGCGGGTCGGCGTGCGTGGTGACGAGGATGGCGCCGCCGTGCAGGCGCAGGCGGCGCCATCCGGCGCCATAGTCCACGTCGAGCGTGGTGCGGGTGTCGAGCAGCAGCGTGCCGCCGTCGGCCAGGGCGATGCTGCGCCGCTCGCCCGTGGCGGTGGCGTGCTGGGCCTGCCACTGCGCCCAGGGCAGGTGGCGCCAGCCCAGCCAGGCGGCGGTGCCGCCGGTGGCGGCCACGGCCAGCCCGCGGAGCACGCCGCGC